>NZ_JBHWJI010000009.1:145776-212465 GCF_042731515.1 Streptomyces sp. NPDC059850 | reverse complement strand
TCGCTGACCAGTGCGAGCCGCCGCAGCCGCCGTTCACACCTCACACCGGCACCACATCCGCCGTGGCCACCGGCTTTCCGGTGGCGAACGCCTCGTTCGCGGCCAGACCGGTGACCAGGGCCAGCGCGCCGTCCGCCTCGGTGGCCCGCTGCTTCGACGCGTCGGAGCCGTCCACGGCGGCAGGCGTGCCGGTGGCCGCCGCCGGGTCGAGGGGGCCGTACAGCGCCGTCAGCATGCGCTCGTCCCCGCCACCGTGTCCCGCGTGGTCGAACGCGGGCAGCGCCACCTCCCGGGGCGGCTCCCACAGCGGGCGCAGGGTCACGCGCGGGCCGCCCGCGTTGGCGAGCGCCTCGTCGCCGTGGATCGTGCCCCGTCCGGAGGTGGTGCCCAGGACGGGCGGCTGCCACCGGCTCTCCTCCACCTCCAGCTCCAGCCGTCCACGGGTGCCGTTGAACATCACGCGGTAGCCCTCCCACGGCGAGTACGCCGTGAGGTGGTACGTCATGGTGGCGCCGGTGTCGTAGCGCACCAGCAGCGACATGTCGTCCTCGATGGTGATGCCGTCGCCGAACACATTGCGGTCCCGGTGGTAGCCGTCCGCGCCCTCGGCGTCGAGGTAGAGCGAGCGCAGCGCGTCGTTGTCGGCCAGCTCCAGCGCGAACGGGTCGTCCTGTGCGGCGGACGCGCCATGGGCCCGCTCGTACTCGCGGCGGTAACCGCTGCGCTCGCCCGCCTCGCGGCCGTAGAAGCCGAGCCTGCCGTAGCCGAACACCTCCTGCGGCCGGGCCCCCAGCCACCAGTTGACCAGGTCGAAGTGGTGGCTGGACTTGTGCACCATCAGCCCGCCGCTGTGCTCCTTCTCGCGGTGCCAGCGGCGGAAGTAGTCCGCGCCGTGCCGGGTGTCCAGCAGCCACTCGAAGTGCACCGACAGCACCTCGCCGATGGCGCCCGAGGCGAGCTGCCGGTGGACTTCCTCGTGCACCGGGTTGAAGCGGTAGTTGAAGGCCACCGCCAGATGGTTGCCGGTCTCCTCGACGGTCTGGAGGATGCGGCGGCACTTGGCGGCGTCGGTGGTCATCGGCTTCTCGGTGACCACCCGGCAACCGGCCCGCAGCGCGGGCACGATGTACTCGTCGTGCAGCGCGTCCACGCAGGTCACGACGACTTCCTGGATGTCGTCCGCACGCAGTCGGCGCTCGAAGTCCGCCGGGCTCCAGGCGGCCGCCTCCGGCTCACCGGCCTCCTTCAGCAGCTGCTGGTGGTGGGCGACGCGCACCGGGTTGGGGTCGCACAGTGCGGCGACCCGCAGCCCGGGGCGGCGGGCCAGTGCCGTGGTGAACATCTGCGCACGGGATCCGGTGCCCACCACCACGGCCCGGGAGGGACTGCTGCCGACGGTCATGCGTCCTCCATAGGAAGTCGATCAACGCGTCCGCAGGATAGGCCGATCGGTGGCTCACCACCACGGGTCGGGCACCTTCCCCTGGAACTCGGCGACGCGGGCCCACATGGCCGGTGGGTTGGAGTACATGGGGAAGTGTCCACACTGTGGGATCTCGGCGAGTTCGACGCCCGCCGCGTCCAGCCGTGGCAGATAGGACAGGGACGCGTTCTGGTCGCCGTACATGAACATCCTGGGAAACGGCAGCCCCAGGAACGTGGCCATGAGGTCCGCGTGGTCGCTCAGCTCGACCATCGACTCGAAGATGCCACGGACCGCACCGGCGCGGACCTTGTGGGGGAGGGAGGAGGCGAACAGCGGGGCGGCGTGGGCGGGGGAGCGCCGGTTCCGCTCGATGAAGCCGTCGAGGAAGGCTTTGTCGTCGGCGGCCGGATGGGAGACGATCTGCCTGCTCAGAAAGCAGTCCTCGGGCGCCACGTTGCCCTCGATGTCCACGAAGCTGAGCACCCGGCCGGGGTGGCGGGAGGCCAGCATCAGGGCCGTGAGCCCGCCCATCGAGTGGCCGACCAGATGGAACCGCTCGATGCCGAGCCGGTCGAGCACGGCCAGCGCGGTGTCCACCAGGAAGGGGATCGAGAGGGCGGTCAGATCCCCGCAGACGCTGTCGCCGCAGCCGGGGGCGTCGTACGCCACGACCGGATGCCCGTCGAAGGCGGGCCGGAGCGCGATGTCGGTGTAGTCCTCCTTGGTCGAGCCGAAGCCGTGCAGGAACAGGATCGGGGCGCGTGTCCCGCCGCGGTGCGCGGTCGCGACGTCGAGTGCCACACCGTCGACGGTCAGCTCCTGCCGCGTCCAGGCGAAGGCGTTGCTTGGCTGCATGGTGTGTTTCTCTTTCTCAGGTCGTCTGTGCGGGCAACGCGTGCCGTACGAACTGCGCCACCAGCGGACTGGGGTCGGCCGCGCGCCGGACCACGGCCAGTTCGACGAGCTGGGCGGGCTCCCGCAGGGACAGGCAGACCACGCCGGGCACCGGTGGCCGCGACGAGGTGTGCGGCACGAGGCCGACGCCCAGACCGCAGCCGACCATGGCCAGCTGCGAGTGGATGGAGTTCGCCTGATGCCGGGGCTCCGGGCTGAAACCGGCCTGGTGGCAGACCGCCACGAGTTCGTCGTGATACCTCGGCGAGAGAGCGCGCGGGATCCACACCCAGGGCTCAGCCGCCAGAGCGGCGAGGTCCACGTGGTCCCCTTCGGCCAGCGGATGCCCTTCGGGGAGGGCGGCCACCAGCCGGTCCCGGCGCAGCGGATCCGAGCGCAGCCGCTCGTCGTTGCCGGTGTGGCGGACCACGGCGATGTCCAGGCGTCCGTCGAGGAGGCCCTGCACCCCTTCGGTGGTGTCCAGCTCCCGCACCCGCAGCTCGATGCGCGGGCGCTCGGCGCGGAAGGTGCCGAAGATGGCGGGCAGCGCCTGCGAGAAGGCCGAAGTGACCGCGCCGATGGTCAGGGTGCCCAGATAGCCCGCCTGCGCCTGCGCCGCGGCCACTTGGGCGCGCTCGGCGGCGGCCGTCAGCGCGTAGCAGTGCCGCAGAAAGACGGCGCCGGGCTCGGTCAGGGCCACCGAACGGCTGGAGCGTTCCAGCAGCTGGGCGTCGAGCTGCCGCTCCAGGTGGCGGATCGCCTGGCTGAGTGGCGGCTGCGACATCTGCAGGCGCTCGGCGGCCCGGCCGAAGTGCAGTTCCTCGGCGACCGCGATGAAGTAGCGGGCCTGGCGGACCTCGATCATCGCGTCGTACGCCGTCTCGTCGGCAGGCCGTAGAGGTCGAGGGTGGTGTGTCCGTCACGGATCCGGCCGAGGATGTCCCGCTCCTTCGCCACCCGCTCATCGGCGCGCGCCACGACCGAGGGCGCCACATCGCGGGGCAGGCAGACGACACCGTCGGCGTCGGCGACGATCAGGTCGCCGGTGGCGACCGGGACCCCGCGCAGCACCAGGGGCGCGCCGAGCGCACCGGGGTGGTCCTTGGTGGTGCGGAAGACCGTGACCGACGAGGCGAAGACGGGAAAGTCCAGCTCCGCGAGTTCGACGGTGTCGCGTACGCCGCCGTCCACGACCAGCCCCAGCAGCCCGCGCGCCTGGGCGGCCACGGCCAGGACCTCGCCCCAGTGGCCGCAGGCCGCGCCCTGCAGGTCGGCGACGAGGACATGGCCGGGCGGGGCGGCTGCCACCGCGTGGTGCAGCGCGAGGTTGTCACCGCCCACGCCCCGCACGGTGTAGGCGGGACCGGCCAGCCGGGCGCCGGGCCAGACCGGGCGCAGCCCCGGCGCGCAGGCGCAGTCGGCGGCGGACGCCTCGTACAGCGTGGCGGTGGAGTGTCCGCCGGTGACGAGCGCCGTCATCGGCTGCTCCGCTGCAGCAGGTGGTAGCCGAATGCGGCACGGGCCTCGCGCAGGCCGCTCCCCGCGCGCACGGCGGCGGTGATGTCGCGCTCGGTGTGCTCGATCCGTGTCGCCAGCTCGACGACCTCGGCCAGCCTGGCGGCGGGTACGACCACCACTCCGTCGGCGTCGCCGCGCACCAGGTCGTCCGGGGCCACCGGAACACCGTCCAGGGACAGCGGCGTACCGACCGAGGCGAGCCGCACCCGGTCCTTGCCGGTCCGCATGAACCGGCCGCTGCTGAAGACCGGATAGCCCGCCTCGGTCGAGGTGGCCACATCGCGGCAGGCGCCGTGGATCACGGTGCCCGCGACACCGCGGGCCGTCGCGGTACGGGTCATGATCCCGCCCCACACCGTGCAGTCGGTGCGCCCGGCGTTGTCGATGACCACGACCGCGCCCGGGGGCACATCGTCGAGGAAGTCACCGACGCTGCCCTTGTCGGCGTCGGCCGGTTCGTAGCGGACGGTGAAGGCGGGGCCGGTCAGCGCGGCCGTGGGGAACAGCGGCGCCGGGCCGAGGACGGAGCCGGGCAGCCCCAGGGCGTCCAGGGCGTCGGACAGCGCGGCGGTCGGCAGGGCCGAGGCCCGCTGGGTCGGTGTGTCCATCAGTGCGGCTCCTCCGTTCCGGCGAGGCGGGCGTCCCGCATGGCGTCCGGCAGGGACGCGCCGCCGCGCAGCTCCTCGGCGATGGCGCTCTCGCGCCGGGCCACCGCCTGGGCGGCCCGCAGAATCTCATGGGCGCGGGCGCGGGGGACGAAGGCCACGCCGGTCTCGTCGGCGACCACGATGTCCCCCCGCGCCACCGTGGCCGGGCCGACCCGGACCGGTTCGCCGGAGGACACCTGGCGCAGGCGTCCCCGCGCGGTGACGGGGGTGGTGGCGCGGGCGTACACCGGGAAGCCCGCCTCGCGGGCCTCGCCGACATCGCGGCAGGCCCCGTCGGCCACCACGCCGCGCACCCCGCGCAGGGCGGCGCCCAGGCTCAGCAGCCCGCCCCAGCAGGAGACGTCCGTGCGCCCGCCGCCCGCGATCACCAGGACGTCCTCGGGGCCGCTGGTGGCCACGGCCGAGGTGGCGATGTGTGCCCCGGACGAGGACGGGTCCGGGGTGCCCGGTGCGAGTTCGACCGGTGCGGCGAATCCCACCAGTGCGCGGTGGCCCCAGACCGGCCTGATGCCGCCGAGACCGGGGGGCAGGACCAGCCCGTCGAGAGCGTCGCTGACCGCGGCGCTGTCCAGGGCGCCGTAGGCAGTGAGGAGAGTCGTGTCGTCGTTCACGCGACCAGTCCACCAACCGGGACCCATACTGTAAAGGTCCTGATATGTCTGCCTGTGATATGTGCTGCGACTCGACCGGTGACTCGATCGGGGAGGGTCATTCGAGTCCGCCGCGCTTCACCAGCTGGCTCGCGATCACATTCCGCTGGATCTCGTTGGTGCCCTCGCCGACGATCATCAGCGGTGCGTCGCGGAAGTAGCGCTCCACGTCGAACTCGGTGGAGTAGCCGTAACCCCCGTGGATCCGGACGGCGTTGAGCGCGATCTCCATGGCGGTCTCGGAGGCGAACAGCTTCGCCATGCCCGCCTCCATGTCCACGCGCCGCCCCGCGTCGGCCTCCCGCGCCGCGTGCAGGGTGAGCTGCCGGGCGGCGGTCAGCGACGTGGCCATGTCGGCGAGGTAGTTGCCGATCGACTGGTGCCGCCAGATCGGCTTGCCGAACGACTCGCGCTCCTGCGCGTACGCCAGCGCGTCCTCGAACGCCGCCCGCCCGACGCCGAGCGCGCGGGCCGCGACCTGGAGCCTGCCGGTCTCCAGGCCCTTCATCATCTGGGCGAACCCCGCGCCCTCGGCCCCGCCCAGCACCGCGTCGGCCGGGGCGCGGTAGCCGTCGAAGGAGAGTTCGCAGCTCTCGACGCCCTTGTAGCCGAGCTTGGGCAGGTCGCGCGAGACGGTCAGGCCCGGCCCGTGTTCCACGAGCAGGATGGAGATGCCCTGGTGCGCGGGGGTGGCGTCGGGGTCGGTCTTGCAGAGCAGGGCGATCAGCTGGGAGTGGCGGGAGTTGGTGATCCAGGTCTTCGACCCGTTCACCACATAGCCGTCGGTGTCCTGGCGGGCGACGGTGCGCATGGCCTGCAGGTCGGAGCCGCCGCCGGGTTCGGTCAGCGCCATGGTGGCGCGGATCTCCCCGGTGGCCATCTTCGGCAGACGGCGGCGCTTCTGCTCCTCGGTGCCGAAGTGCAGCAGCAGCTTGGAGACCACGGTGTGTCCGCCCATCGCCCCCGCCAGGCTCATCCAGCCGCGCGCCAGTTCCTCGGTGACCAGGACGTAGCAGGGGGTGGAGACCGGGGTGCCGCCGTACTCCTCGGGGATGGCGAGGCCGAAGACGCCGAGCCGCTTCAGCTGCCCGATCAGGGCCTCGGGATAGGTGTTGGCGTGCTCCAGCTCCCGCACGACCGGTTTCACCTCCCGGTCGACGAAGTCACGCACCGTATGGACGATGAACCGCTCGTCCTCGGGCAGGGTGTCGAGGGTGCTCATGCTGTCGCGCTCCTTGATGACGGATGCTGTGCGGGCTCAGACGACGCGCTCGGCCCGGAGGCCGCTGATCTCGGCCGCGCTGTGTCCCAGCGCGGTGAGGATCGTGTCGGTGTGCTCGCCGAGGGCCGGGACGGCGTCCATCCGGGCCGTGACACCGGCGAGGTCCACGGGCGGCAGCAGCGCCGGGACCACCGCCCCGGGGATGGGCACGTCGCGCCAGCGCTCCCGGCCGTCCAGCACCGGGTGTTCGAGGAATTCCCCGACGTCGTTCACCCCGGCGTTGGCGATGCCCGCCTCGTCCAGCAGCTGTCTCACCCGCGCGCTGTCCAGCGTGCGGAACCGCTCCGCCACGATCGTGTTCAGCTCCTCGCGGTGCGCCACCCGGGCCGGTCCGGTGGCGAACCGCGGATCGTCCGCCAGCTCCGGGCGGCCCAGGAACCGGTCGCACAGCGCGCGCCACTCCCGCTCGTTCTGGACGGAGAAGAGCACTTCCCTGCCGTCGGCGGCCGGGTAGGCGCCGTACGGGGCGATGGTGGCGTGCTGCGTGCCCATCCGCGGTGGCTGGGTGCCGCCGTGCCGGGTGTAGTACGCGGGCTGGCTCATCCATTCGGCCAGGGCCTCGAACAGCGACACTTCCACTGCGCGGGCCACGCCCGTGGTCGCCCGGGTGAACAGGGCCGTGAGGATGCCCGAGTACGCGTACACACCGGCCGCGATGTCGGCGATCGATACTCCGACCCTGGCGGTCTCCCGGGCGGTGCCGGTGAGCGACACCAGTCCGGTCTGGCACTGCACCAGCAGGTCGTAGGCCTTGCGGTCGGCCCACGGGCCGCTGGTCCCATAGCCGGAGATGGCGCACGGGATGAGCGTCGGATGGCGCTCGGCGAGGGCGTCCGCCCCCAGGCCCAGCCGGGCGGCCGCACCCGGGGCGAGGTTCTGTACGAACACATCAGCCTCGCCGAGCAGCCGCTCCACGATGTCCCGGCCACGCGCCGACTTCAGGTCCAGGGTCAGGGACTCCTTCGACCGGTTGAGCCACACGAAGTAGCTGGACTCCCCGTGCACCGAGGTGTCGTACCGCCGGGCGAAGTCACCGCCGTCCGGGCGCTCCACCTTGATGACCCTGGCCCCCAGATCGGCCAGCTGGCGGGTGGCGAAGGGCGCCGCCACCGCCTGTTCGACGCTGACGACGGTGATGCCGGAGAGCGGAAGCTCGGGCACGGTACGACCTCCAGTGGGCTGGCCGGGACATGCTCCTTGCGGTGGCCCGGCACCCTCGCTGTCCGGTGTTCCGAGCCCGGTGTCATCATGGCCACTCATGACCATTCCGGTGAAATAGCGATCAGTGATGTCCCCATGCGGGGCGCGGATATCCGAGGGGGAGAGGGAGCGGACGGTGGACGTCAGACAGCTCAAGGCGCTCGTCACGGTCGCCGAGGCCGGGAGCGTGACCCGGGCCGCGGAACTGCTCCACCTGGTCCAGCCCGCGGTGACCCGGCAGATCCGCACCCTGGAGCAGGAACTCGGCGTCCCCCTCTTCGAGCGCACCCGGCAGGGCATGCGGCCCACGGAGGCGGGCACCATCATGGTCGACCGGGCCCGCCGCGCCCTGAACGAGCTGGAGCGCGCCCGCGCCGAGGTGCAGCCGACCCCGGGCCTGCTCACCGGCATCGTCACCGTGGGCCTGCTGGAGAGCACCACCGACCTGCTGGCGGAGCCGCTGGTGTCCGCCCTCGCCCGGGACCAGCCGGGCATCGAGCTGCGCCTGATGACGGCGTACTCCGGCCACCTCCAGCAGTGGCTGGACGCCGGTGACCTGGACCTGACCCTGCTCTACAACCTGTCCAGCACCCCATCGCTGAACGCCCGCCCGCTGGTGCGGGAGAACCTGTGGGCGGCCGCGCCACCGTCCGAGGGCCTTCGCGCCGACCGCCCCGTCCCCTTCGCGCGAGCCGCCGCGCATCCCCTCGTCATGCCCGCCTCCGGCCACGCCCTGCGCAGCCTGATCGACGGAGCCGCCGGACGGGCCGGGGTCGAGATGGACGTCGCCGTGCAGACCAACTCGATGCGGGTGCAGAAACACCTCGTCCAGGCCGGACACGGCTGGACGATCCTGCCCGGGATGGGCATCGCCGAGGACGTGGCCCGGGGCACTCTGAGCGCCGCACCGCTGTGTGAACCCGACGTGTGGCGCTCGATCGTCCTGGGCACCTCGCGCGCCGGGCGGACCCCACCCGCGGTGGAGGCCGTCGCCCGGGAACTGATCCGGCACATCGAATCGGCCGTACGGGAGGGCAGCTGGCCCTCCGCGCGACTGCACCCGCAGCCCACGCGCCCTGACGACGCGACGAGAAAGGCGAGGAACACGTGACGGACACCGACGCCGGGCCACAGCTGAACCATGGACACGCCCGCGCCCTGGACGGCACCCCGCTGGCCTACCAGCGCGAGGGAACCGGGCCGCCGCTGGTGCTGCTCGCGGGCCAGGCGAACAACCACCACTGGTGGGACGGCGTACGAGCGGACTTCCACACCACGCACAGCACCCTCACCCTCGACTGGCGCGGCACCGGAGACAGCGGAAAGCCCGACGAGCCCTACTCCACGCGGGGCCTCGCCGACGATGTCATCGCCGTCCTCGACCACCTGGGCATCGAGCGCGCCGATCTGTACGGGACCTCCATGGGCGGCCGGGTGGCGCAGTGGATCGCCGCCCGCCACCCGGCCCGTGTCCGGCGGCTGGTGCTCGGCTGCACCTCACCCGGCGGGCCACGCGCCACCGAGCGCGACAACGCCGTACGCCGCTCCCTGATCCAGCCCGACCCACGGGCGTCGCGGGAGGCGCTCATCGACCTGATGTACACCCCGGCGTGGCGGTCCGCGCACCCCGGCCCGTACACGACCCTCGGCGACCCCGGCATGCCCCCGCACGCGCGGCGGCGCCACCTGGTGGCCAGCAACGAACACGACGCCTGGGACGTCCTGCCGGAGATCGGCGCGCCCACGCTGATCCTGCACGGGGACGACGACCGGCTCACCCCGGCGGCCAACGCGCCGCTGCTCGCGTCCCGTATCCCGGACGCCCGTACGCACCTCTTCGAGGGCGCGCGGCACGGCTATTTCGACGAGTGCCGGATGCGGGCGAGCGCGATCGTGTCGTCGTTCCTGGCAACGTCTCCGGCGGAGCCCGCTCGCTGAACCCCATGCCATGACCGCATGTGTCCATCACCGCTTTCTATTGTTCAACCCCGGCCATCAGCCCACATGATGTGGGACGACCCGAGCCGACCGAGCAGTGGAGTCGCAGCGGATGACCCAGACCCATGCACCGGCGCCTGCGTGGCAGGAGGCCGTGTTCACCGCCCTGAAGAAACGGGGCGTCCAGCAGATCGCCTATGTGCCGGACTCCGGGCACTCCCACGTCATCCGTGAGGCGCGGCGGGACCCCGACATCCACGATGTGGTCCTGACCACCGAGGAAGAGGGCGTGGCCGTGGTCAGCGGCGCGTGGCTGGGCGGACAGCGCGCGGTGCTGCTGATGCAGAGCAGCGGCGTCGGCAACTGCGTCAACATGTTCTCCCTGCCGCAGCTGGCCGGGTTCCCCTTCCTCACGCTGGTGACGATGCGGGGCGAGTACGCCGAGTTCAACCCGTGGCAGGGCCCCATGGGCCGCGCCACCCAGCAGGCCCTGGAACTCATGGGCGTCACCGTCCTGCGGGCCGACGCCCCCGAGGAGGTCGAGGAGACCGTCGAGGCGGCCATGGACGCGGTGTTCGGGGCGGGGGAGCGCGTGGCCGTGCTCCTCGGACAGAAACTGATCGGCCGCAAGAAGTGGGAGCGCGACTGATGGCCGCCACCGACACCGAGGTCCGTACGGGCGAGTTGGACGAGCGCCTGGACCGGCGCCGCTTCGTCGCCGACCTGGTCTCCCGCCTGCCGCAGGACGCCCTGGTGGTGACCGGGCTCGGCTCGCCCGGCTACGACGTGTTCGCCGCCGGAGACCGCCCCGGCACCTTCTACCTCTGGGGCGCGATGGGCGCCGCCGCACCGCTCGCCCTCGGCCTCGCCCTGGCCCGGCCGGAGCGCCCGGTCGTCGCGGTCACCGGCGACGGTGAACACCTGATGGGCATCGGCTCACTGGCCACCATCGGCGCCGTCCTCCCGCCCAACCTCACCGTCGTCGTCCTGGACAACGCGCACTTCGGCGAGACCGGCATGCAGCCCAGTCACACCGGCCTCGGCACCGATCTGGTCGCCGTGGCGCGGGGGTTCGGCATCCCCGGCGCCCTGCGCGTCACCGACCACACCCAGACCGACGACCTCGCCGACCGCATCCGGGCGCGCACCGCGACCACGTACGCACAGGTGCTGATCACCACCAGCGAGCCGCCGCGCGCCCTGCCCCCGCGCGATGGCGTGGCCAACAAGAACACCTTCCGCGCCGCGCTCGGCCTGAGCACCTTCTGACGCGGCGGCGTACCGCCGGAACGGGAATCCCCATGCAGCGCTACGACATGTTCATCGACGGCGAGAACCGCGCATCCGCCACCGGCGCGTGGTTCCCCACCGACAACCCCTACCTGGGCACCCCCTGGGCCGAGATCGCCCAGGGCGCCCCCAGCGACGTGGACGACGCCGTACGGGCCGCCCACCGCGCCCTGCACACCGGCCCGTGGGCCGAACTGACCGCCGGGGCGCGGGGCGCGCTGCTGCGGCGGCTCGGTGACACGATCGCCGCGAACGCCCGCCGCCTCGCCGAGACCGAAGTCCGCGACAACGGCAAGCTCTTCACCGAGATGTACGGCCAACTGCGCTATCTGCCCGAGTGGTTCGCGTACTACGGCGGGCTCGCCGACAAGGTCGAGGGCACCGTCATCCCGATCGACAAGAAGGGCTACTTCACCTACACCAAGAAGGAGCCCGTCGGGGTCGTCGCGGCCATCACCCCGTGGAACTCCCCGCTGATGCTGCTGGCCTGGAAGATCGCCCCGGCCCTGGCCGCCGGGTGCACGGTGGTCGTCAAGCCATCGGAGTTCACCTCCGCCTCGACGCTGGAACTCGTCCGGCTCTTCCACGAGGCGGGGCTGCCACCCGGTGTGGTCAACGTCGTCACCGGCTTCGGCGAGGACGTCGGGGCCACCCTGGTGGAACACCCGCTGGTCCGGAAGATCAGTTTCACAGGTTCCGACTCCACCGGCCGCCACATCAACCGGGCCGCCGCCCGCGACTTCAAGCACGTCAGCCTGGAACTCGGCGGAAAGTCCCCCAACATCGTCTTCGCCGACGCCGACCTGGAGGCGGCCGCCAACGGCGCCGTCTCCGGCATCTTCGCCGCGACCGGCCAGACCTGCATCGCCGGTTCCCGGCTCCTGGTCCAGGAGAGCGTGCACGACGAGGTGGTCCGCCGCGTGGTGGACCTCGCGCGCACCGCGCGCATGGGCGACCCCATGGACGAGCACACCCAGGTCGGCCCCGTCACCACGCCCGCGCAGTACGCCAAGGTGCTCGACTACGTCGACATCGCCCAGCGGGAGGGCGCCGCGCTCGCCCTGGGCGGGAAGGCCGCCACCCGGCCCGGCTGCGGCAGCGGCTGGTTCGTCGAACCGACCATCTTCACCGGTGTCCGCAACAGCATGCGCATCGCCCAGGAGGAGGTCTTCGGCCCCGTCCTCGCGGTCATCCCGTTCCGCGACGAGGACGAGGCCGTCGCCCTCGCCAACGACAGCCGCTACGGCCTCGGGGCGGGCGTGTGGACCAGCGACATCGGCCGCGCCTTCCGCATGTCCGACCGCGTCCGCTCCGGCACGGTCTGGGTCAACACCTACCGCGCGGTGAGCCCGCTGGTGCCCTTCGGCGGCGTCAAGGACTCCGGCGTCGGCCGCGAGAACGGCATCGAGGCCATCGCCGCGTACCTGGAGAACAAGAGCGTCTGGATCAACACCGGCGCCGCCACGGGCAACCCCTTCGTGATGCGCTGACCCGCCCTCCCCAGCACACAAGGACGGACGACCATGCAGCCCACCCCGCCCCCGCTCGGCTCGTACGTACAGTCATGGACACCCGGGCCGGTCACCGCCGAAGACCCCCTCGCCACCGGCCCGGCAGCGGCCCTGGCGGCGCTCCTGGACCTGCCAGGACCGGTGGCGGAGGCCGGAGATCCCCTGCCGCCACTGTGGAGTTGGGTGTACTTCCCGCAGTGGCCCGCGCAACGAGAGCTGGGAAGCGACGGCCACCCGCGCCACGGACACTTCCTGCCGCCCGTCCCCGACCGGCAGCGGATGATCGCCGGAGGCCGCTGCGAGACCACCCGGCCGCTCCGCCTCGGCGAGCCCGCCGAACGCGTCACCAGCCTGGGTACGGTGGCGGCCAAGCAGGGCAGCACGGGAGAGCTTCTCTTCGTCACCGAACGCCGTGAGTTCCGGCAGCGCGGCCACCTCTGCCTCGTCGAGGAACAGGACATCGTCTACCGCTCGGGGCGCGGCTCGGCCCGCCACACCCCGGTCGACGCCGACACCGCCGCCCCCGACTCCGGCGAACCGTGGCGGCTTCCGCTGCACCCGGACCCGACCCTGCTGTTCCGGTTCAGCGCGCTCACCGCGAACGCCCACCGCATCCACTACGACACCCCGTACGCCCAGGGGGAGGAGGGCTACCCGGGCCCCGTCGTCCACGGCCCGCTGCTCGTCCTGCTCATGCTGGAACTGGCCCGCCGCCACGCCCCGACGCGGCAGGTGCGCTCCCTGTCCTACCGGCTGCGCCGACCGGTGTTCGCCGGTGAGCGTGTCCTCGCGTCCGGTACCCCCTCCGACAGCGGCGCCGGGCTGCGCATCGCCACCCGGCGGGAGGAACGGCACGCGACGGCGGAGGTGATGTTCAGGTGACCATGAGCCGGGACCACGACCGCATCGCCACCGCCCGCAATCCGCTGTTCGTCCCCGGAGACCGGCCCGACCGCTTCGACAAGGCCGCCGCTTCCGGCGCCGACCTGGTCATCATCGACCTGGAGGACGCGGTCGCGGCGCAGGACAAGGACCGGGCGCGCGACGAGGCGTCCGCCTGGCTCGGCCGGGGCAACCGGGCGGTCGTACGGATCAACCCGCCCGGCACCCCCTGGGCCGGGGCCGACCTCGGCACGGCGGCCGCCCACGGCTGCCCGGTCATGGTGCCCAAGGCCGAGGACGCGGCCGTCCTCGCGGACGTCGCCGCGCGCGCCGAAGGCCGGTGCGCCCTCATCCCGCTCATCGAGACCGCCCTCGGCGTGGAGCGCGCCCACGCGCTGTGCGCCACGCCCGGGGCCGTCCGCGCGGCCTTCGGCAACGTCGACCTCGCGGGACAGCTCGGCGTCGCCCCCGACGACCACACGGCGCTGGCGTACGCGCGCTCCAGGCTGGTCCTCGCCTCGGCCGCCACGGGCCTGGGCCCGCCGCTCGACGGCGTCACCACCGCGATACGGGACACCAACGCCCTCACCGCCGACATCGCCCACGCCCGGCGGCTGGGCTTCACCGGCAAGCTCTGTGTCCACCCCGCGCAGCTCGGGCCGGTGGCGGACGGCTTCGCCGCCTCCGACGCCGAGCTGCGGTGGGCCCGCGCGGTGCTCGACGCCGGAGATTCGGTCACCATGGTCGACGGGCTGATGGTGGACAAGCCGGTCCTGGAGCGCGCGCGGCGGATCCTGGCCCGAGGGCCGGGATCCGCCACCTGAGCGACGCTCAGCCGCCGCCCCGGGCCGACGCGGCGGTGGCCACCGGCCGCAGCTCGGCCGCCGCCTGCTGGTCCGGCGGCTGCTGCACCGCCACTCCGTCGGCGGCGCGCTGCGCGAGGCCGAGCTGCGAGATGGCGTTGACCAGCCGTACCCGCGTCCCGGTGCCGATCAGCTGCCACCGCTGGGTGCGGGCCGTGGCCGAGCACGTCTGCGTGGTGACCGTGGCGCCCGCCTCCAGCGGGGCGCCCAGGTAGCGGGCGCCCTTCACCATGTCCAGGCAGTAGCCGGTTGCCGTGCCACCGCGTACGGCGCGCAGCGTGTAGTAACCGTCCGAGGTGGCCGCCAGCCGCCACGCCGCGCCGCTGTCGTCCCCGAACCGCGCGGTGGCGCCCTCGCCGCCGCCCGTGGTCAGCCGGGTGGCGGAGCCGGGCAGGGTGAGGGCGTACGTACCGTCCTTCACCGGCAGCCGCACCGTGTTCTCCCAGCCGGGCGCGTGGCCGATGGTCCGGGCGAGTGTGCTGAACCCGTCGTACGTGGCGGCCGGTTTCGGGCCTCCCCAGGTGGCCTGGGCGAGGAAGCGCAGTGGCAGATACGCCTCCGTCTCGACCTCGTTCTCGGTCTGGGCCGCCGCCGAGTCCGGCCACATGGTGATCTTCGCCCCGGTGATGCCCGGCTGGGGGCCGCTCAGCGTCTCGCCCTCGAAGCGCAGCGGTGTCCAGTCGCTCTCGTACAGCTCCCGCGTCTTCATGGGGGAGCCGCCCCGGATGAGGTAGAGCGCGTAGGCCGAGTTCATCACCTGATGGCCCTGGGCGAGCAGGGCCGACGGCGGCTGCTCGGGCTCGGAGATCCAGTGCTCGACCCGGATGTCCTTGTTCACGGGGACGGTGTTGTCGCCGGTCAGCCCGTCGTTCCAGATCCGCAGGGTCCGCCCGCCCGCGCGCACATGGTCATCGACCCGGTTGACGAAGTCCACGAACGCGTCCTGCGGAGTGGCCCGGGCGCCGTACTTGGCCTTGGCGTACGCCGAGATCTGCGGGTAGGCGGCGTAGTCGGAGCCCAGCATGTACTCGTCCGCGCCCATGTGCCAGTACGGGGTGTCCCACACGGTCAGCGCCTCGTCCAGCAGCCCGGTGTAGAAGGCGAACGCCTCGGGCCGGGTGATGTCCAGCCGGGACGGCGAACGGGTCCCCTTGGTGTCCGTGAGCTGCAGCTCGGGATGGTCCCGCAGATACGGGTCGATGTGCCCGGGGGAGTTGATCTCCGGGACGAGCGTGATGTGGTACTTCCGGGCCATCGCCGACAGCCGCCGCACCTCGTCCTTGGTGTAGTAGCCCCAGAACTTCGTCTTCGGGTAGTCGTCGCTGGCCACCTTCGCCTCGATCCACAGCTGGTTCAGCTTCAGATACGCCATCTCGCGCATCAGCCGCTCGAACCAGTCCAGGGACACGTGGATGTAGCAGGCGCACACCCCCACCCCGCGCTCGGCGTACCGGGGCACATCCACCGTGCTGCCGTGCGGCAGCTCGCGCCCGCCGCCGAGCATCTGCAGCACGGTCCGGGTCCCCAGGAACGCCCCGGCGGCCGTGGCCCCGGTGATCCGTACGGTGTCGCCGACGACCAGTTCGTACCCCTCCGCGCCCAGATCCTTACGGGACGGGTCCACCCCCAGCACCACATCGCCCGCCGCGCCGTCCCCGCCGGTCACCACGGGCAGCCGCAGCCCCGTGGCGTCGGCCAGATCGTCGGCGAACGTCCCGGCGTCACCGCGCAGCTCCGCCGTCCGCGCGACCACCGCCGCCGTGGCGGCCAGCCGCAGCGTGCCGTCCTGCCCGGTCCACCGCACCGGGGCCGGGATCACACCGGGCGCGGCCGCGGCGCGCCCGGCTGCCGCCCCAGGGCCGGACGCGGCGGCGGACCCGGCCGCCGCGGCGGGCACCAGCAGGGCCAGCACCGCCAGGACCACGGCCCCCACCGTGGCCCTGAATCCGTGATGACGGAATCTGTGATGACGTGTCGACAACGGCACTCGCCTCCATGCGCAGCGGGCCGCCCGCCCTCGGGGCGGCGGCCGTGACGGACAACAAGTGGTGCGGATGCCGGACGGACACACAGAGAACCAGGGCCCGGCGGCAGGGTCCTTCCCCTCCCTCCCGCCCCACGAACCCCGCCCCTGGGAACCCCTACGCAAAGAGACCCCTGGTCATCGCTGTGTGACTGGAACGTATCAACCGCCCCATCGCGGGTACTGTCTCCCTCTGGCTGCTCACGTCCCGGCACCGTGAGGTGTTAGGAATAGGGGGTGATCGGATTTTTCGGTCGATCGAAGCCCTCCCCGCCTGTCCGGTCGCGGGGACGCTTGCGCTCCCTTCTTGGCGTGCGCAGCATCGCCGGACAGGTATTCGCCGTACAGGCGATCGTCGTCGTCATGCTCATCGCCGTGGCGACACTGGCGCTCGTCCTGCAGGCCCGGAACGACAGCGAGCAGGAGGCCGTCAACCGGTCGACCGCCGTGGCCCAGGCCTTCGCGGGCTCACCGGGCACGGCGGAGGCCATGACGTCCCGCCGCCCGTCCGCCGTCCTCCAGCCACGGGCCGAGGAGGTCCGTAAGCGGTCGGGCCTGGACTTCGTGGTCGCGGCGAACCCCAAGGGCGTCCGCTATACCCACCCGCTGCCGCGGCAGATCGGCAAGCAGCTCATCGCCGACTACAAGCCCGCGCTGCGCGGCGAGGTCGTCACCGAGACCGTGCAGGGCCCCCTCGGCAAAGAAGTGCAGGCCACGGTCCCGATCCGGCGGGCCGACGGAACGGTCGTCGGTGTGGTCTGCGCCGGGATGACCGCCCAGGACGTGAGCGGCCGGGTCACCCGCCAGCTGCCGCTGGTCCTCGGCGCGGCCGGAGGCGCGCTCGCCCTCGCCACCGCCGGTACCGCCCTGGTCGGGCGGCGGCTGCGGCGGCAGACCCACGGCCTGGGCCCGGCCCAGATGACCCGGATGTACGAGCACCACGACGCGGTGCTGCACTCCGTCCGCGAGGGCGTGCTCATCGTCGACGGCCACGGCCGCCTCGTCCTCATCAACGACGAGGCGAGCCGGCTGCTCGACCTGCCCCCGGACGCCGAGGGCCGCCACGTCGGCGACCTGGGCCTCGAACCGCGCACCGCCGAGCTGCTGTCCTCCGGCCGGGTGGCCACCGACGAGGTGCATCTCGCGGGGGACCGGCTGCTGGCCGTCAACCAGCGCTCCACCGAGTGGGACGGCGGCCTCCCCGGCAGCGTCGCCACCCTCCGGGACACCACCGAACTGCGCGCCCTGTCCGGCCAGGCCGAGGTGGCGGAGAAGCGGCTGCGGCTGCTGTACGACTCGGGCGCGAAGATCGGCACCACCCTCGACATCTCCCGCACCACCGAGGAGCTGACCCGCTTCGCGGTGCCGTGGTTCGCCGACTTCGCCACCGTCGACCTGGTGGACCCGGTGCTGCGCGGCGACGAGCCGTCGGGCGACGCCATGTGCCGTACGGCCACCTTCGGCATCCGCGAGGACCACCCGCTGTGGCGGGTCGGCAAGCGGACGACGTACGTGCGCGGCGCGCCGCAGGCGCTCGGCTTCGGCGCCGGGCGGCCGGTGCTCGACGCCGACATCCGCGACTTCGCCGGATGGCAGGAGCAGGATCCCGAGCAGGCCGTCCGGATCGTCGAATACGGCATCCACTCGATGATCACCATTCCGCTGCGCGCCCGCGACGTCACCCTGGGCATCGCCACCTTCTGGCGTTCCGAGAAGTCCGAACCGTTCGACCAGGACGACGTGGCCCTCACCGAGGAGCTGGTCGCGCGCGCCGCCGTCGCCATCGACAACGCCCGCCGCTACACCCGCGAGCACTCCATGGCCGTCACCCTCCAGCGCAGCCTGCTGCCGCAGGGCCTGCCCGAACAGGACGCCCTGGAGGTGGCGCACCGCTACCTGCCCGCCCAGGCCGGGGTCGGCGGCGACTGGTTCGACGTCATCCCGCTGCCCGGCGCCCGGGTCGCCCTCGTCGTCGGCGATGTCGTCGGCCACGGGCTGCACGCCGCCGCCACCATGGGGCGGCTGCGCACCGCCGTGCACAACTTCTCCGCGCTCGACCTGCCGCCGGACGAGATCCTCAGCCACCTCGACGAGCTGGTCACCCGCTTCGACCAGGACCAGGTCGCCACGGACACCGACGCCGCGCCGATCAGCGGCGCCACCTGCCTGTACGCGATCTACGACCCGGTCTCCGGCCGCTGCACCATGGCCCGGGCGGGCCATCCGGGCCCCGCCCTGACCTACCCCGACGGCACCGTCACCTTCCCCGAAGTCCCCCTCGCCCCGCCGCTCGGGCTCGGCGGCGAACCCGTCGAGACGACCGAGATGCTGCTGCCCGAGGGGAGCAGGCTGGCCCTCTACACCGACGGTCTGGTCGAGGACCGCGACCGGGACCGGGACACCGGGCTGCGCCTGCTGCGCAGCACCCTGGCGGGCCACCCCGAGCGCGGCCCCGAGGAGATCTGCCGGGCCGTCTTCGAGGCCATGACCTCCGCGCACCCGCGCGACGACATCGCCCTCCTCGTCGCCCGCACCCACCTCGTGGACCCCGGCTCGGTCGCCGAATGGGACGTCCCCGCCGACCCCGCCGCCGTCGCCGGAATCCGCGCCGAGGCCGCCCGGCGGCTGGCCGGATGGGGCCTGGAGGAGAGCGGCTTCACCACCGAACTCATCCTCAGCGAGCTGGTCACCAACGCCATCCGCTACGGCTCCGGCCCCATCCACGTCCGCCTCGTCCACGACCGCAGCCTCATCTGCGAGGTCTCCGACGGCAGCAGCACCTCCCCGCATCTGCGCCGCGCCGCCTCCACGGACGAGGGCGGCCGGGGTCTGTTCCTGGTGGCCCAGTTCGCCCAGCGCTGGGGCACGCGCTACACCCCCACCGGCAAGATCATCTGGGCCGAGCAACCCCTCACCGCCGCCGCCCCCGGCCCCGAACCCACCGAGGAAGACCTGCTGGCCCAGTGGGACGACCTGGACGACGTGTCGACGTAGCGAGCACCGCCGCACCGGCAAGGAAGAGCAGCCATGAGCGACATAGCCGACCAGACCAACGACGTACACCGCGCGGTCGGCAGCCGCGCCGTCCCCGAAGGCGACGCCCGCACCGTGACGCTGCGCCGCACCTACGATGCCGCCATCGAGGAGGTCTGGGCGGCGTGCACCGACCGCGAGCGGATCGCCCGCTGGTTCCTGCCGGTCAGTGGCGACCTGCGGCTCGGCGGCCACTACCGGCTGGAGGGCAACGCGGGCGGCGAGATCCTCCGCTGCGAACCCCCGCGACTGCTCACGGTGAGCTGGCTGTTCGGCGAGAACCCCGGCTTCAGCGAGGTCGAGGTGCGGTTGACCGCCGACGGCGGTGAGCGCACCGTCTTCGAGCTGGAGCACGTCGCGGTCGTGCCCGCCGAGATGTGGGACCGGTTCGGCCCCGGCGCCACCGGAGTCGGCTGGGACCTCGGCCTCCTCGGCCTCGGCCTGCACCTGCGCGGCGAGTCGATCGGCGACCCGGCCGCGTGGGAGGAGACGGACGAGGCGCGCGCGTACGCGGCCCGCAGCAGCGAGGCCTGGGGCGCGGCGTACGAGGCGTCCGGCGCACCGGCCGACGTGGCGGCCGCCGCCGCCCGCGCCACCACGCGCTTCTACGTCCCCGAGCGGTAGGCGTCGCGACGGTCCGCGATATGTGCGCCGGAAGTCCGCTCCTGTGTATAACGGGGGCGGGAGGCGTTCCATGTCCGAGTTGTTCGACGCGATCGACGCACTGATCGCGGGCCAGTCCCCGCTGCCGTCACCGGCCGAGCGGGAGCGGCTGCGCAAGGCACACGGCCTGAGTCAGGAGCAGGTCGCCAAGGCGCTGAAGGTGCGCCGTGCGACGGTGGTGAACTGGGAGAGCGGAAAGACCGACCCCCGGCCGCCACAGCGCGAGGCGTACGCCCACTTCCTGAACGAACTGGCGAAGCTCTACCCACCCCCGGAGACGCCCCCGGCCCCTGAAGCTGGCCCCTCAGCGGCCCCAACCCCGATCCTGGCCCCAACCCCCGAGACCGCTCCGGGAGTCGCCCCGGCCGCGCACCCCGCTCCCGAAGCTGCCCCGGCCTCAGCCGCCGCCCCGGAGGCGGCCCTGGCCTCGTCCCCGGCTCCTGCAGCAGCTCCAACCCCCGGGACCCCGGCCCCGTCCCTCGCTTCTGAGGCGGCCCCGGGCCCTGTATCTGGTCCCGCAGCGGCCTCGCCCCTGGCCTCTGCGGCGGGCCCAACCCCCGAGGCTGCCCCGGCCCCGGCATTGGGCCTGGACCCGGCCTCTGCCCCAGCGTCCGCCTCCGCCTCCGCCTCAGCGGCTGCCCCGACCCCCGAGACCGCTCCGGGAGTCGCCCCGGCCGCGCACCCCGCTCCCGAAGCTGCCCCGGGTGTGGCCCCGCGCCCTGCTCCCGAGGCGCCCCCCGCTTCCGAGGTGGCGCACCCCGCGCCCCCGGCCGACGCCCCCGTATCTCCCCCCGCCGCACCGGCGGTTCCGCCGCCCTCGGGGGAGTCCGGGCCGCCCGCCGGGGGCACCGCGGCGTCCAGCCGCCCGGCCCCGCGGCGGGCAACCCGGCAGGCTACGGGACGGGCCGCCGCGCGCAAGAGCCCCGCCACGCCGCCGCCCGCCGCCGAACCCCGGTTCGCCCACGGACCCCTGGCCGTCGTGGACGGCGACGGGACCGCGTACTGCACCGGCGGCCTGGTGCTGGAGTGCCCGCTGAAGGACGTCCCGACCCTGGTCACCTGGGCCTTGGCCGAGGCCCAGTTGGGCGCCCCCCGGCTGCACCGCAACGGCAAGGACGCCGACCCCCTGCTCGTCCTCACCACCTCCGCCGCCGAACGCCTCGGACTGCCCGCCGAACTGACCGACCGCCGAAACCTGCGCCTGCCCGAGGACCACAAGGTCGTCAAGCAGATCGCCAAGGCCCAATGGCAGCTCACCCGCCGAGGCTTCGGCCCCTGGGCCACCGTCTACCGTCCGGTGCAGGGCGGCCGCCGCCACTGCGTGCGGTTCGCGGTCCTGCCGTGGGGCGCGCTCGACTCCCGCGCCTGGGGGAGCGCCGACCGTTTCGCCCCGGCCGAACTGGCGCGCGTACTCGGCGACTACGCCACCCGCGTCATCACCCCGCGCGGCACCACCGCCGTCACCGGGCTGGAGCTGATGACCGCCCTGCGCCCGCCCACCCGCGCGGTGAAGGACGAGGCGACCGGCGCGTGGGTGTCCGGCCCGCAGCCCGGTTCGCTCACCGCGCCGGTCGACCCGGCGCCACCGGAGGCGCCGGACGAGCATCCCGTCGTCGCCCAGCTGTACCCGCGCGGCCACCAGCGCACCCCGGCCGACATCCTGGACGAGGAGGCGTACGACTGGATCCGCGACCCCGAGCTGCTCACCGACGCCGAGTGCGCGCACACCCACGCCGTGGGCATCGACGTCAACATGGCCTTCGCCGCCGCCGCGAACCGCCTCACCGTCGGGCTCGGGGCGCCCGAGCACATCAAGGCGCCCGCCTTCGACAAGGCGCTGCCCGGCAGCTGGCTGGCCGACCTGTCCCACATCGACCTCGACCCCCGCCTCCCGAACCCGTTCACCCCGCACGGCAACCGCCCCGAGGGCCCGGCCTGGTACGCCACGCCGACCGTGGCGTACGCCGTGGAACTCGGCCACGACGTACGGCCCGTCGAAGCGTGGGTCCGCCCCGAGACCGGCCCCTACCTGGACGCCTGGTACACCCGGCTGCGCGACGCCTACATGGCCACCATGGAACTGCTCGGCGTGGTGTCCGGCATGAGCCCGCCGGACTACCTCGCCGCCATGGAGCGGCACAAGCGGGCCGACCCCGGGCAGGCCGCCGTCCTGTCCGCCATCAAGGCCACTGTCAAGGGCGGCATCGGCAAGCTCCGCGAACGGCCCCAGGGCGCCCGCTACCGCCCCGGTGAACGCTGGCCCGCGCTGGAACGCCCCACCTGGCGCCCCGACATCCGCGCCGCCGTCATCTCCACCGCCCGGGTGAACATGCACCGCAAGATGCGCAAGCTCGCGGACGCCGGGCTGTTCCCGGTCGCCGTCCTCTCGGACTGCGTCGTCTACCTCTCCGACGGCCCGAGCCCGCTCGACTTCCTGCCGCACACGCCCGACGGCAAGCCGCTGCCCGGCGGATTCCGGCTCGGCGTCTCACCGGGCATGGTCAAGCACGAGGGCACCCAGGAGTTCCTGTGGGCGGCCCAGCTCCTCGACGAGGGCCACAACCCGGCCCGCCACATCAAGGGCACCGACGCCGCGCTCGACGGCGAATAGGGGAGGGGACGAGCACGATGGGCATCATGGGCGACAGCCTCGACAAGGCCTCCGAGGCCACCTTCACGCGCCCCATCCCGAAGACCGCCCCCGCGCAGATGCGCTTCCTGGTGAAGCAGGAGAAGGGCTCCACCAAGGCGGTCGCGCGCCGCCTCGGCGTATCGCAGCGCACCGTCGAGCGCTATCTCACCGGCCAGTTCAAACGCCCCCGCAAGGACCTCGCCGCGCGCCTCGCCGACGAGGTGCGCAAGGACTGGCAGCCCCGGGTGCGCGCCCGGGCCAGGAAGCAGGCCGCCACCGCCACCGGCATCGTCATCGAGACCCGGGCCCGCTTCGGCTTCACCGCCGCCCCCGGCTCCACCGACGACGGCCGCATCCGCCTGATCACCCAGCACCTGCCCCCGGCCTACGCCGCCCGCCTCTTCGAAGCCCAGTCCACCGGCGCCACCGAACAGCAACTCCGGGACATCGCCGCCGAGGGCTTCCAGGAGATCTACTTCAAGGACAGCGGCCGCCGCGCGGACGGCCTCCTGGTGGAATTCACCGACATCGACTACGTCGAAATGGACTTCTGACGCCGACAGGCCGTTTTCTCAACTCTTGACGGCCTCCGCGATCCGCAGGGCGGCCTGTGCGGGGGTGAGGTGCGTGGTGTCGACGACCTCGGCCTCGGCGTGCAGCCACGTGCGGGCCGCCTCGGCGTAGGGCTCAAGGTATCGGAGACGGAACGGGGAGTCGGGGCCGAGTACGGTGTCGCCCGCGATGCGCGCGCGGAGGGTGTCCTGGTCGGCGTGGAGGACGAAGTGCCGGACCGGAACGGCATGCTGGGCAAGGCCCGAGCTGATCTCCCGCCAGTACTCCTCGACCAGGACGGTCATGGGCATCACCAGGGTGCCGCCCGCGTAGTCGAGGACGCGTCGGGCGGTCTCGACCACGAGCGGCCGCCACGGTGGCCAGTGCTGGAAGTTGTCCGTCGCGGGCAGCCCTGGGGTGATGTCCATGAGTGTCTCGCCGACCTTCTCGGCGTCGAACACCCGTGAATCCGGGATCAGCTGCTGCACGTGCGCACTGGTCGTCGTCTTGCCAGCGCCATGGGTACCGTTGAGCCATACGATCACGAGACTCAACACTAGAGTCGTGGGGCGGGTTCGCGTATGTCGGAGCGGGAAGCGGCGGCTGTTCGACCGTTGACACTGGCTTGGGTGAGCCGCCACCTGGAGGCTGGTGAACGGGTCGTCAGGGCCGAGGCGCTGCACGGCGGCATCACTGCCGACATGCGGAGGCTGACCATCGGCACGCGGGACGGAGCCACCCGTGACCTGGTGCTGCGGTCCTTCGTCGACGTGGAGTACGCGGAGGACTGGCTGAACAGGGAGGCCGGTGCCCTGACCCTGCTCACGGGGACCGGCGTTCCGGCTCCTGGACTGGTCGCGGTTGATCCGACCGCCGCGCATTGCGAGTATCCGTCGCTCCTCATGACGCATCTGGCGGGCCGGACGGTCCTGGACGATGAAGGGTTGGAGAGGCGCGTCCCTCTGCTGGCCCGTCAACTCGTGGCGATCCACGCGGTGCGACCCGCCGTGCGGCCCCGGGAGTACGTGGCGTTGACGACCGCCGACACCGTCGTGACTCCGAAGGGCGTCGACGTGGCGGCGTGGGCCGCGGCTATCGACGTGATCCGCAGGCCCGCGCCGCCCTATGAGGGGCGATTCCTGCACCGGGACTTCCACCCCGGCAACGTGCTGTTCGACGTGCCGCCCGCAAGGCCGACAGATGCCCGGATCAGCGGCGTCGTCGACTGGGCGGCTGCCTCCTGGGGCCCGGCGGATCTCGACGTGGCGCACTGCTCCACCAATCTCGCGCTGCTGCACGGCCCGGCGTGGGGTCTGCGGTTCGCTGAGGCGTACGAGGAGGCGGGCGGGGCGCTGGCCGCGACCGCGAGCGAGCGGCGGTACTGGCTGGTGCGGGACGCTCTGGCGTTCTCGGAGGAAGTGGGGTTGGTGTCGCAGCCATGGCGGGAGGCAGGCAGGACAGAGCTGACGGCACGAGCCGTGGAGGAGCGGCTGGACGCCTACGTCACCGCCCTGATGGACACGGAGGTGCCCGCCTGCGGCGATCGGTGAGGGTCGCTGCGTAGGCGCGTACGCACCCCTTGCGGGCCGAACAGGGTGCTCAGGGGTGGCAGGCCACCGCCGCCGAGACCTCGGCCGTGGCGGTCGAGCGGCTTGCCGCCCTCGCCCGCTCACACGGCCTGGGCGACAGCGTCGCAACCGTGCGGACCGACTTGCGCAAGTCCTTCCCGCCCGGTGAGTTCGACATGGTCTGCGCCCACTACGGCCTTGGGGATCAATCGAACCGTGGTTATCGATGAGATTGATCATGGTCGTGTTGCGGGTGCTCCGAGGTCCGGGCGGGGGTGGGGGACGTCGGCGCCCTGAAGTGCGGCGAAGTCGGTGTGCGCCTGCTCGACGGCCTCGGGGTACGCCTGCCGTTTCTCGTGCTCGGCGAGGGCTCGGTAGAGGCTGGACACGCTCGGGTTCTGGCCCTTGCGCTTGCCGGTGGGGATGATCAGGTCGGGCTGGATCTGCTCGACCGTCTCGCCGCCCGCGCGGCGGCGGAGGATGGTGTGGAGCATGTCGTCGGTGACGACCGGCGGCCGGCCGCCGTGCTTGCCCTTGCGGGCCGCGGTGTCGAGCCCCTCGAGCGTGGACTCCCGGATGTTCTCCCGCTCGGTCTCCGCCATCGCGGCGAAGAAGGCGAACAGCAGGCGGCCGTGCCCGGTGGGGTCGTAGATCCCGGCCAGGGGCCCGGCGAGCATCTCCAGGACCAGGCCGTGGGCTGCGAGGTGGTCGGCGAACGCAGTCAGCTCGGCCGCGTCCCGTCCGAGCCGCTTCATCTCGTAGACCGTGAAGATCACCCGGCAGTGCGGGCATGCGCTTTGATCTCCCGGGCGGTACGAAGGGCCTCCTCGAACTTCGGTCGGACCCGCACGCGGGTGCTGATCTTCTCGGCGAAGAGCTTGTCCCGGGGGATGTTCTTCGCGGCGAGCGCGTCCAGTTGCGTCTGGAGTTCCTGGGTCAGGGTCGAGCAGCGGGCGTAGCCGATGCGGATGTCCGCGCTCGGGGTGTCCGGGGCGACCGGGGCGGGCACCGGTGTGCCGGGCCGCCACGGCTGCCCAGGGCCGCGGTCGGCGGGGGTCGGCACGCGCAGGAGCTTGGCGAGCCGGGGCACCTTGGTGAAGCGGCCGGTGTGGTAGGTGCCGGCGACCGCGCCGGAGCGCGAGCGGCACGGTGAGCCGGGCTGGGCCGAGCAGCGCGGGCAGGGGTGGCGCTCGACGTCGTCCCCGTCGGATGCGTGTGCGGGTTGAGGGTCCGTCATGACCACGGATCGTGTCACCAACTATTCCCAGAACATGCCGCGTTCCACTTTTGAGCGAGAACGGGTTCTGACAGTGGATCGGGCCTCCGGTGCGCCCGGGATACCCGTTTCCGATCTTGCTCCGGGAAAGGGTCGTTTGTGAGACGGCTGACCTTTTCGGCGTAGGGTCGGTGCCGTACTTCGAGGATTGCCGAAGCCCTGGTTCGGGCACCGAGGAGCTGTCGATGCTGGACCGGGATGTGCTGCGCGCCGCGCGTCTGGCTGATTACGGGACCGTGAGCACTCAGCTCTCCTTGCTGAGTGACCACCGGCTCGGGGAGGCCGTGGCAGCCGCTACCCCGCTCGGGTCGGGCATCGGCGGCAGGTCGGCAGAGCTGGGCATCAGCGGAACGCGCGTCTTCGTCAAGGGGATCCCTTTGACGGACACCGAATTGCGCCCGGAGAACGTGCGGTCGACGGCGAACGTCTTCGAACTGCCGATGTTCTACCAGTACGGCGTCGGCTCGGCCGGGTTCGGTGCCTGGCGGGAGCTTGCCGTGCACACCATGACCACGAACTGGGTTCTCGGCGACGAGTATGCGGGATTCCCCCTGATGTACCACTGGCGGGTTCTGCCTGACTCCCCTCCCAAGGGATTCACCGACGAGTTCGGGGGCCTGGAGGGGGCCGTCGCGCACTGGGAGGGATCACCCGCCGTTCGTGACCGGTTGGAGGCCATCGGCCAGTCCTCGTGCAGCCTGGTGGTCTTCCTGGAGCACGTGCCGTACACACTCGCCGGATGGCTGGCCGACCACCGCGTAACCGCCGTGCCGGATGTCGGGGACGGCTCGCCCTTCCGCTGGGTGGAGAAAGCTCTGATGGACGGAGCTGCCTTCATGAGTTCTCGCGGACTTGTCCACTTCGATGCTCACTTCAACAACATCCTGACCGATGGCCGCCAGCTCTACTTCGCTGACTTCGGACTTGCCCTGAGCTCCGGCTTCGACCTTTCGGCGGACGAGTCCAACTTCCTCTCGGACCACCTTGCGTACGACCACTGCTACACCGCGAGCCACCTGCTCCAGTACCACTTGCTCGACGGTGTGCGCGGTGACACGGAACGCGAGGTCTTCCTGCGCGACTGGATCGCGGGCCGGCGACCTGGCGGCATCCCGCCCGAGATCACGGCCATCATCGACCGGCACGCACGCCCTACCGTCGTCGTGGACTCCTTCTTCCGCCGTCTGTTCACCGAGAGCAAGCAGACTCCGTTCCCGGCCGCGGAGATCGAGCAGCAGTTGGGCGCTGGCGCCACGACCCCGAGCTGATCCACGCCTTCGCCAGCCAGATGATTACTTAGAGCTACACGCCACCTGGCCGTAGCTATACGAGAACAGGGCCTACCGGCGTGTGTGCGAGCTGGTCGTGGTGTCCGGCGGACCGGCGATCGCGGTGAGTTGCAGCTTGGTCTCGTCCGAGCTGCCAGGTACGGCAGTCATGATCACAATCTTGAGCTCGGAGTCACCATCGGTCAGCACATCGCAATCCACCGTGACCAGCCCCACCGAGGGGTGCTCGATCGCTTTATGGTCCTCACGGTGAGCGGCCACGGTGCCTCCCGCCCACAATTCGGCGAACCGCTGGTTGCCCGCGCGCAATACCCGGATCAGCTCTGCCAGGCGCGCGTCGTGCGGGAAGCGGCCGGTGGCGCGGCGCAGATCGGACACGACGGCGGCGTCGGTGGCGTCCCGGTCCGCTTCGGTCACTGGCCAGAGCCCGAGGCGAACCGGATCTGCGCTTACCGGGAACCGCTCGCGGGCGAAATTGCGCAGCTGCGGGGGCACCGACGAGGGATCGCCGAACAGCGCAGCCCAACTGCGGTTCCACCAGATCAGCTGCCAGTCCGCTGCGAACACGGCGACCGCGACGTCCCCGAGCCGGGTCAGGACACGGTGAACGCCGGGTGTGATGTGGCCGGAGATCGCGCCGTCCACCGGTGGGGCGAGCTGGGCCAGCCGGTACAGATGATCCCGCTCGGCGGTGGACAGCTGAAGGGCGCGTGCCAAAGACGCGACCACCGACGCTGAGGGCGTCGTGGCCCGGCCCTGCTCCAGGCGCACGACGTAGTCGACCGAGACACCGGCGAGGTCGGCGAGCTCCTCGCGGCGCAGCCCGACCGCGCGCCGTGCCCGGCCCACCGGCAGTCCCGCGGCCGACGGGGGCAGCCGTTCCCGCCAGGTGCGGATCATCGCTCCCAGCCCGGCCCCCGGTGTCGTCGTCATGATGTCCATCGTCCTGCATCCTCGGTCATCAAGGTGATATCGAGGGTGGTACTGCTGCTCCTACCGTTGAAGCGTCCCTGGTGGAGTGCCGCGGGTGTACGCACTATGAACGCATGACGATCATCTTCATCACGGGAGCGAGCAAGGGGCTTGGTCGCGAGACCATTCGCCGCCTCATCGCACTCGGTCACACCGTGCTGCTCGGAGCCCGCGACCCCTGACAGGGCGCGGAGGCAGCCGCCACGCTCGGCGCACGGTTCGCCGCCATCAACGTCACCGATGACGCGTCCGTCACCGCTGCGGCTGCGGATATCCCCGCACACAGCCAATAGAGGGCAAACCGCCCACACGGGAATGCAATGGAAGGCACGCCATGACCGGCACCACCCCCGGCGGAACTCTCACCCTCGCCGACGACCTGACCATCAGCCGCATGGGATACGGAGCCATGCAGCTTGCGGGACCCAACGTGTTCGGGCCGCCCAAGGACCGGGACGAGGCCGTCGCGGTGCTGCGAGAGGCCGTCGAGCGGGGCATCACTCACATCGACACCAGCGACTTCTACGGACCCGCCGTCGTCAACGAAATTATCAAGGAAGCCCTGCACCCCTACCCCGCGGACCTGCGCATCGTGACCAAGGTCGGCAACCGTCGAGGCGACGACGGCAGCTGGAACATCTCGCGGGACCCCCAGGACCTCAAAGCCCAGGTCCACGAGAACCTCCAGCACCTGGGCCTGGACACGCTCGACGTGGTGAACCTGCGCCTGGGCACCAACGAGGGGCAGACGGACGAGGAGCCGATCGGCGACATGTTCGGCGCACTGGCCGAGCTGCAACAGGAAGGCCTGATCCGCCACCTCGGACTCAGCGCCGCCTCAGAGGCCCAGCTCACCGAGGCGCAGACCATCGCCCCGGTCGTCACGATGCAGAACCTCTACAACCTGGCCAACCGCCAGGACGACGCCCTCGTCGAGCGGTGCGCGGCGCAGAACATCGCCTTCACCCCGTTCTTCCCCCTGGGCGGCTTCTCCCCGCTGCAGTCACAGACCTTGACCGAGGTCGCCGCACGCCTTAACGCCTCACCCCAACAAGTCGCCCTGGCCTGGCTGCTGCAGCGCTCGGCCACCATCGCCCTCATTCCGGGCACCTCCTCGCGCGCCCACCTGCGCCAGAACATCGCCTCCGCCGACCTGACGCTGCCGGCGAACGCGGTCTCCGAACTCGACACGATCGGCAGCTGACACCAAGCAGGGAAGACCCCAGTCGGCATCGGGCTCAAGGCGGTGGCGGCGACGAGCTCGGCGCGATGGTGATCGTGCTTCGCCTGCGCAGGGGCCGCAGGCCGTCGTCCGGCTGGGGGCGGCGGAAGGTGTAGCGGCCCAGGACGTTGAGATTGGCGTGGCGCAGAGCGCGCCGAGCTGGTCTTCCTGCCCGTCGCGGTATGCCTGCATGATCTGCCCGCGTTTGCCGTGGCAGATGTCGCGGGCCAGCTTGTGGCGGGACTCCTGGATGGTGAGCTGGCGGTTCATCTGGCGTCGGTATGTGTCGTCGACCGGGTCGACGACACGCAGCAGGTGCAGGGTCTTGCCGATCCGCCCGTACTCCGCGAACGCCTGACCCAGTGGGGTCGGGCGCCCTTCCCGGCCGAACATCCGCAGCAGGTCGTACGCGCGGACCTGCCCGGTCACCAGCGCTCCGGCCACCCTGATCATGTCCGGCCAGTGCGTGACCACCCTGTTCAGGTTGACCTTGTTGCGGGCCACCGCCTCCAGCGGCCCGTAGCCGCCGGTGGCGATGCCAGGCATCTCCGCGCGCCAGAACCGCTGGTCCGCGAGGTCTTTGAACCGGGGGAGAAGTTGTAGCCGAGCAGGGAGAACAGGCCGAACACCATGTCGGAGTAGGAGGCGTTGTCGGTGGCGACCATCTCCGGCCGTGCCCCGGCGTCCAGGTTCAGCAGGGTGTCCAGGATGTGCAGGGAGTCGCGCGGCGTGCCGGGCACGACCATCTGCCCGATGCCCGCGACCTGGTCGTTTACCGCGTTCAGCCAGGTGATGCCGCGCTTGAAGTGGTAGTACTTCGGCGACGGACCGGCGTTGATGGTGCGTTTGGGCACCACGAACCGCAGCCCGTCGACGGATGCCAGCAGGCCCTCGCCCCAGTGGGAGACGATCGGGACCCGCGCCTGGGCCTCGATCAGCTTCGCGTTTCCGGCGGCGATGGTGTCCGCGCGCAGGTAGTGCTGGTCGACGTGCACCAGCCGGGCCCGGTTGAGCGCTTCGTCATCCGGGTCGGTAACGGGGGTGTAGCCGATGTTGCACGCCTCGGCGACCAACAGCGTCACCAGGGAGGTCTTGATGTCCTCCATGCGGGGGCGGCCGTCCCCGAGGTGCACGAAGGCGTCCAGGAACCCGGTCCAGGCATCGACCTCGAACAACAGGTCCGGCAGGTCGATCTTCGGGAGCATCGCCGCGGTGGTCTTGCGCAGCCACTTCAGCGACGCGCTCTCGCCCAGCGCCCCCAGGCGGTCCACGTTCAGCTTCAGCCGCCCGTTGGGCTGGATCTCGAAGCTGAGCTTCGCGTCCTGCCCGGCCTCCTGAAGCCGCTCGGCCATCAACTGCCAGGCCGCGTCCAGGGCGCGCACCCGCCCGGCCAGGTGTTCCTCGACCGGATCGTCCAGGCTCAGCCCGTGCAGGAAATCCTCGGCGACGGCCTCCCACTGCTCGCCGTCCAGCAGCCTCGCCCGCGGGTCGGACCAGCGGTTCGACGGCGAGGCGAACACATCCCGCCGGTTCAGCGCCCGGTAGAGCTGCTCCAGCACGCACACCACGTACGCGTCCCGGTCCACCGTGCCCTCGGGCAGCTCCGGGTTGGAGTACACCGGCTTCTTCCACGCAGGCGGCACCAGCTTTCCGTCGATCTCCCGTGGCAGCAGCGGCTTGACCTTCACCTTCCGCCGCGCGAGCGCGGGCAGCCGCTTCACCGCCTCCAGGGCCCGCTTGCCTCCGGAGGCCGCCCCCCAGCGCGGGCGACTCTCCCAGCAGCGACAGGAACGGGCGGACGGTGCTGTACCGGGTGGCCAGCAGACGCCGCATCTCCGCCTCGGCCTCCTCATCCCCCGGCCCAATCAGCTCTCCCATCAAGGCGGACGCGGCCTCGACCTCCTCGCGCGGGCCGATCTCCGTCTCCAGCGCCCGCCACATCGCGCCCGGATCGAAGTCCGCGCCGCTCTCGGCGATCAGGTCCAACTGCTCACTCCACAGCCGGAGCACCCCGTCGACCATGCGGTACGCCCTGGCCACCCGCGGACGGGCCGCCACCCAGTCCCGGTCTGTCGCCCGCCGGGCGGCGCTGATCAGCTTCACCTGCATCAGCAGCACGAACAGATCCAGCGCGTCATCAATCGCTAAGGCTTCCATGTGCCGCACCACCGACGTCAGCAGCGCGGTACGGCGCGGCTCCGGCGTGCGCTCCAGGATCGGCGCCTTCGACCCCAGCCCGACCCGCGCCAGCGTCGCCAGCCGATTCGGCGGCACCTTGTCCAGCTTCACCCGGCCCAGACGGAACCCGGAGATCTCATCCACCCGCTCCAGGGCCTTCGCCATCCCCATGCCCGTCGTCCTCGTCGGCGGCCGGCGCAGCCGCTCCAGCTCCGAGAGCCGCCGCCCCTCCGGCACATCCAGCAGCGCCACCAGGTCCCCCGGCAGCGCCGCATCCGCGCGCCGCGCGGCACCCGCCACCGTGGCGTACAGGCGCTTCTCGGCGACCGAGCGCACCTCGGCGACCTTCTTGGCCAGCACCGAAGCCCCCGGTAACAGAACCCGGTTGCGCCGCAGCCAGCCCACCGCCTGGTTGAACAGCGACACCGGCCCCTCCGCGTGCGTCCACGCCCGGCCGTGCAGGAACGCCCGGAACTTCCGGCCCCACTCCCGGTCCTCGAACGGGCGGTAGCCGTAGGCGTCCCGGATCTCCCAGGCGCGGTCGTACGCGGTCTGCCGACGCTCGGTGTACCGCTTCACACACGACGGACGCTAGTCGAGCAGACACCGGATCAGTGAGCCGTCACCCGAACCCCTGCGCGGACACCCGTCCCGTGATACGGCGCCTAGCCCATGATCAATCTCATCGATAACCACGGTTCGATTGATCCCCGACGCCGCACTACCTCCTCACCCCCTTCGACCTGGACCGGGCAACCGTCCCGCGCTCGGCCGCCCGCGCACTGCGCCCGGGCGGGCGGCTGCTGGTCGTCGACCACGGCTCGGCCGCACCGTGGTCGTGGGACCAGGACCCCGATACCCGGTACCCGAGCGAACGACGTTCTCGACGGGTGCACCGATCTGGGCGCCCCGGTTCCCTGACCGAGGCCGGGCCGCCCCGTTCCCAGCATCCGCTGGGCACTCACCCACATGATCGAGGAAACCGGCCGACACGCGGGCCACGCGGACATCCTCCGCGAACTCATCGACAGCACGACCGGCCGCTGATCGCCCTCACGCGCGCGTCGAGCTGCAGCCGACGGCGAGACGCATCAGTTGAACGCACGCACCACCAGCCGGACAACTGCCCTGACTCCCCGCCAGACCCACTCGAACAGTCCTCCCGCCACGGCCACGTCGGCGGCGGCGTCCCCGGCTTCGGACATCCGGCCCGACTCCGAGCGGCACTCAGAGCAGGAACGGGGCCAACCGCGCCTTCGCGCACCGCACTTCTTGCACGTCGTCATGCCCCATTCTTCCCTGCCGCCGCACCGGGGCCGGTGGGGGCGCCGGGGGCTGGCTACTGCTTCCGCATCGGGATCAGAGCCGCGCCCTCCCCCTGGGGCCCGGTGTCCGGCGCCGGGGTGGTCGTCCGGGGCTTCGGGGCGGGGGTGCGGGGCGGGGTGGTGAGTACGGCGAGGCAGCTGACGACCAGGGCGATGCCGACCCACCCCAGCGGGGGCAGGCGTTCGCCGACGACCAGGACGGCCAGCACCGCCGCGACGGCGGGTTCCAGCAGGGAGAGCGTCGTCGCGGTGCTCGCCGGTACGTGGGCCAGGCCCCAGCCGAACAGGACGTAGCCGATGAACATCGGCACCAGGGCCATATAGGCGCCCACGGCCGCGTTGGACCAGGAGCTGAGCAGCGGGGCGCCGGTGGCCAGCAGTACGGGCACCAGCAGCAGACCGCCCAGCCCGAAGACGGCGCCCATGGCCGCGCCCGAGGTGATGCCACCGCTGATCAGGCGGTGGGCCGCCCAGGAGTACAGGGCGTAGGTGACACCGGCCACCAGGCCCAGCGCCACTCCGAGCACGATCGACCCCACGGAACGGGCCCCGGTGTCGTTGCTGCTGTGCGCGGCCTCTGCCGCGCACAGCAGCACCGTCCCGGACAGCCCCAGCGCGGCGCCCGCCGTCCAGCGGCGCGTCAGGCGGCGTCCGTCCGCGGCGCGTTCGATGACGGCCGAGGCGAGCGGGGCCGAGCCGATCGACACCACGGTTCCGGCGGCGACCCCGGCCAGGTGCATGGAGCTGTAGAACGCCAGCGGGTAGGCCCCCACCGCCAGCGCGCCGAGCAGCACCACACCGCGCCGGGTACGGAGCGCGGGCGCTTCCCGGGCGATGCGGGGCGCGGCCATGAGGGCCTGGAGCAGACCGCCCAGGCCCATGGCCACGGCTCCGATCGCGAGCGGTCCCACGCCCGGGGCGAAGGTCGCGGCGGTGCCCGTGGTGCCCCACAGCACCGACGCCACGAGCACGCACAGCGAGCCCACACCCACCGAACCGGCCGCCCGTCCGGCGGGCCGCATCACAGCCGGTCCACCAGGTCGGCGGCCATGGTCCGGGCGTGCTCCAGACGCGTACCCGCGCCCTCCAGACCGGCGCGCGCCATCGCGCCCTCCAACAGGAACGCCAGCTGCTCCGCCATCGCGCGGGCCTCCCCGGGCCGCTCGGGCAGCAGTTCCGCCAGGTGCGCGGCGAGCAGGGATTCCACGTCCTCCTTGTGGCGGCGTACGACGGCCCGCCCCTCGTCCCCGGCGGGCAGCTCGGCGGCCGCGTTGAGCAGACCGCAGCCCCGGAAGCCGTTCTCGTAGGCGAAGGCCGCGTGATCGGTGTACGCGTCGAAGACGGCCAGCACGCCGCCGCGGCCGTCGCCGTCCCGGACACCCGCCAGCCGTCGCCGGTACAGGTCCATCCACTCCTCGTGCCGCGCGTCGAGGTAGGCGACCACCAGATCGGCTTTGGAGGAGAAGTTGTTGTACAGGCTCATCTTCGCCACGCCCGCCTCGGCGGTGATCGTGTCGATTCCGGTGGCGGATACGCCGTCCGCGTAGAAGCGGCGTGACGCGGCGGCGAGCAGCCGCTCACGCGCCGCCCCGCGCCGCCTGCCGGGCTGCCGCGCCGCGGCGCCGGTCGTGCTCATCGCGCGTCCCTTCTCCGATACTAGGTAGGTCAGTCTACCTAATAACGAAGCTCAGTCGAGGACGGCGGTGGCTTCGATCTCGACGAGATGGTCCGGTACGTCCAGTGCCGCGACGCCCAGCAGCGAGGCGGGCGGGGTCGCGGTGACTCCCAGCTTCGCGGTCGCCCGGGAGATGCCCTCCAGAAGCACGGGCATCTTGTCGGGCGTCCAGTCCACGACATAGACGGTCAGTTTCGCCACGTCGTCGAAGGAGCCGCCCGCACCGGCCAGGGCGGTGGCGACGTTGACGTAACACTGCTCGACCTGCGCGGCGAGGTCGCCCTCGCCGACCGTGACGCCCTCGGCGTCCCAGGCGACCTGCCCGGCGATGAAGACCAGCTTCGATCCGGACGCGATCGACACCTGCCGGTAGACGTCGATGCTGGGCAGCCCGCTGGGGTTCAGCAGAGTGATGGCCATGCCGTGTGCCTCCTCGTGAGCTTCACGCTCTCTCGTGGTTACTCGGGAACCGTAGGAGAGCGCCCGCTGGCATGGAAGAACGCACTTTTCCGTGCCTGAGGAACCTGTTGGTGACCCAGCAGCTCACGAGCGTGTCTGCCGCTGTCGGTGATCCACAGCCGGTCTGTCGCCGATCTGTCGGCGGCCGCTGCGATCTTCGATGGCAGGGGCGCTCACCCCGAGCGGCCCCGCTCGATACGGGCTCACCCAGCCTTCTGCCGCAAGGGAGCTTGCCGCCATGCCCTCCATACCCTCCGCCCCACCCTCCTGGGACGTCCACCGGCTGCCGCGCGCCGATGACCGCGTGGTCCTGGTCACCGGCGGCAACGCGGGCATCGGGTACTTCATCGCGGAACAGCTGTCCACGACCGGCGCCACCGTCGTACTGGGCAGCCGCAGCCCGAAGAAGGCCGAGGCCGCGATGGCGGCCATCCGCGAGCGCGTCCCCGGTGCGCGGGTGCGGGCGCTGCGGCTGGACCTCGCCGACCTCTCGTCGCTCGAAACCGCCGTGGACGCACTGGACTTGACCCACCTCGACGCGGTGGTGCACAACGCCGGGGTCGCCCTCGACGATCCGCCGCGCCGTGAGACCGTGGACGGCCACGAGCTGATGTTCGGCACGAACCACCTCGGACACTTCGCGCTCACCACCTGGCTGATGCCCCTGCTGTCGGCCGCACCCGCGGGCCGCGTCGTGACCATGGGCAGCTTCGCGGTGAAGACCGAACGGCTGGACCTGGACGACCCGCACTCCCGGCAGGACTACCGCCCGAAGCGCACCTACGGACGGTCCAAGCTGGCGCAGATGTCCTTCGGCCTCGAACTCGACCGCCGTCTGCGCGCCACCGGCAGCACGGTGGCGAGCGTGGTGGTCCACCCCGGTGGCGCGCTGGACTCCCTCACCCCCTCCCGGCCACCGGTGCATGTACGGACCCTCGGCACCCGGCTGCGCGCGGCGCCCGCCGGGGTCCTGCTCCAGGGCAAGGACGCCGGGGCGTGGTCCGCGGTGCGAGCGGTGCTCGACCCCGATGTGCGCGGCGGACAGCTGTGGGGGCCGAGCGCCTTCGGCCTGCGCGGCAGGCCACGGCCCGAACCGGTGTGGGCCCATCTCGCCGACACCGCCGCCGCGGCGCGGCTGTGGGACATGAGCCGCGCCATGACCGGCAGTGCGTGCATATAGCATCGTTACTGAGCAGTAGAGCGCCGCAACCGGAAGAGGAAACACAGTGCACAGCCCGGTCAAGCATGACGTCGTCGAGGTGAACGGTGTGCGGTTGCACATCGCGGAGCAGGGGCAGGGGCCGCTGGTCCTGCTGCTGCACGGCTTTCCGGAGAGCTGGTACTCCTGGCGCCACCAGTTCGCCCCGCTGGCCGAGGCCGGATACCGCGTCGTCGCCCCCGACCAGCGCGGCTACGCCCGCAGCGAGCAGCCCGAGGACGTCGCCTCGTACAGCCTGCTCCACCTGGCCGGTGATGTGATCGGGCTGATCCGCGCGCTCGGCGAGAAGCAGGCGGTGGTCGTCGGACACGACTGGGGCGCCCCGGTCGCGTGGATCACGGCGATGCTGCGCCCCGATGTCGTACGGGCCGTGGCCGGGCTGAGCGTTCCCCCGGCGCTGCCCGCCGGAATGGCCCCGCCCTCGGTCACCCGGACGTACTACGGCGAGGGCTTCTACCAGAACTACTTTCAGCGACTGGGCGTCGCCGACGCCGAGTTGGGGCAGGACATCGCGTCGTCGCTCCGCCGGATCCTGTTCAGCGGCTCCGGCGACAACCCGAAGAACGAGCGGCCCCGGCCCTGGGTCATTCCCGAGGGCCACGCCCTGCTGGACACCGTGCCCGAGCCGGAGCAGCTGCCCGGCTGGCTCACCGAGGCGGACATCGAGGTGTTCGCCCGCGACTACGCCGAACACGGCACCCGGGCCTTCACCGGCCCCCTCAACTGGTACCGCAACATCGAACGCAACCAGGAGCTGCTGGCCCCCTTCCAGGGCCGTGGCATCGAGGTGCCCGCGCTCTACATGGTGGGCGACCGCGACCTGGTCACCTCGTTCCGCGGCATGGACACCCTGCGCGCCGCACTGCGCCGGATCGTCCCCCAGCTGCACGACGACGTGACCCTGCACGGCTGCGGCCACTGGACCCAGCAGGAGCGCCCGGACGAGGTCAACGCCGCCCTGCGGGACTTCCTCGCCCACCTGGACGGCGGCGGCCGAGGCTAACCGCCACCGTTCTCCGCCCGGGCGGCGTGCCAGATGCCGTACGTCTCGTCCGCCGCCCCGGGCGCCGCGACCAGCAGCCCGCCCGACGGAAGGCCCGTGGTCGGCCCGGTGTCGTCGAACGCGAGCGCGCCCGCCTCCCGGCAGATCAGCAGGGCGGGCAGCCCGTCCACCGCCTGGAACCCGCCGATCGCCCCCGCGCTCGCCCGGCCCGCCGCCACCTGGGCCAGCGACAGCGCCGTCGAGCCCATGATCCGTACGGTGCACAGCCGGGCGGACAGCTCCGCGAGCACCCGGTCCATGCCGCGCCACGGGGCATGGGCCGCCCACTCCGTCATCACCACCTGCCCCCGTACCCCTGCGGCCTCGGTGACCCGGATCGGCTCCCCGTCCAGGCGTGCGCCCTCTCCCCGTACCGCCGTGAAGACCTCGCCCCGCCACGGATCGGCCACCAGGCCGAGCAGCGGCCCGGACGCGTCGGACAGGCCGAGGGAGAACGAACTCCAGCCCACCCCGTGCGCGTAGTTCGTCGTGCCGTCGACCGGGTCCACCACCCAGCTCGGCGCCCCCGCAGCGCCCTCGCGCACCCCGTACTCCTCGCCCTCCACCCGGTGGCCGGGGAACTCGCGCAGCAGCACGGAGCGGACTTGGCGCTCGATCAGCTCATCGGTGTCGGTGACCAGGTCGGCGGCGTTCGCCTTGTGCCGTACGCCGCCGGTACGGGGACGGCGCATGGCCTCCGCAGCCCACCGCGCCAGCTCACCGGCCACCGCCACGGCCCGGCGCAGCCCGGCCTCGTCCATCACGGACACCCATCCTCCTTCTGACCTTCAGAGCCGCAGATGCGACGCCCCGTTGAGATCCAGCACCGTCCCCGACGCCCACGTGGCCTCCGCCGACGCCAGATACACCACCGCGGCCGCCACCTCCTCCGGTGTGCCGACCCTGCCGAACGGACTCTGCGCCCGCAGCGCGTCCCCCGACTCCCCGGTCAGCCGCCCCGCCACCCGCTCGGTGGCGGTGAACCCGGGCGCCACCGAGGTGACCGCGATCCCATGCGGCGCGAGCGCCACCGCCAGCGACTGGCCGAGCGCGTGCAGCGCCGCCTTGCTCGCCCCGTAGGCCGGATGGTCCGGCTCACCACGGAACGCCCCGCGCGAGCCGATGTGCACGATACGGCCGGGCACACCACGGTCGATGAGGTGCCGCGCCACGCAGTAGCTCACATGTGCCGCCCCGAGCAGATTCACGTCGACCATCTGCCGCCAGACCTGCTGCCAGTCTTCGTACGACACGTCGGCCACCCGGTGCGCGTTGCTCTCCGAGGTGGCCACGGCCGCGTTGTTGACCAGCACATCGACCCCGCCCAGCGCCTCCTCGGCGGTGTCGGCGATCCGCTGCGCCGCGACCGGGTCGCCGAGGTCGCCACCGATGACGACATGGCCCTCGCCCGGCAGCGCCGCCCGGGTCTCCTCGGCGTCCGCCACCCGCGCCCCGTAGTGCACGGCCACCCGGTCGCCACGTTCCGCGAACGCCCGCGCGACCGCCCGGCCGATGCCCCGGGACGCCCCGGTGACCAGCACACCCCTGCTCGGCGGACCCGGCACAGCACACCACTCCCTCTGCGGTGGTACGGACGAAGCACCGCCACAGTAGGCCAGCCGCCGTACGCCCGCGAGCCCCGGACACACGTGGTGGTGTCCGGGGCCCGCGAGGCGGCTCAGCCGACGGTCAGCACAAGGCCAGCCCGTCGAACTGCGGAGCCAGGCCGCGCTTGCTCTTGAACCCCTGTCCGGGCTTGAGGGTGTTGCAGCCGGAGTCGGGGGCGAAGGACCAGACGACCTTGACGCGCTTGGTCGTCGAGCACCCATTCTTCACGTAGGCCGTCTTCGAGATGGTGCCCTCGTCGACATTGACCTTCACACACGTGGGGGCCGCGGCGAACGTGGCGACGCCTCCCCGCGATTCCGCTGCCTGAGCCGTCCCGGCCGAGGCGGCGAAAGCGAGGGCGAGGACCCCTGCGGCTGCCGCCGACCGGCTCAAGAGTGAATGCCTGCGCACGTAGATTCTCCCGTTGGTGAAACTGCCCGCTGCCGTAGCGCGCAGCGGTGCGATGACCCTACCTCCGGCCATCACCGACCGGGTGCGGATTCGCCCTCGCCGCCGAGCAGTTGGGCGACGCGCTCGTGGGGAATCTCCTCGGCGGAGGCGAACGACCAGCGCGCGTCCCCGGTCTTGTCCACCAGTTTCGCGCGGACACCTTCGGCGAAGTCCGGCTCACGGACGAGCCGGGTCGCCACGTCCAGGTCCCGGCGGAGGCACTGGGCGAGGCTGTCGTGTCCGCCCAGGCGCAGCATCTCGTCGGTCAGTCGGAGGCTCAGCGGGGAGGCGGCCGCGAGGGCGCCGAGCGCTGTCTCCGCCCAGGCCGAACCGTCCGCCCGGAGGCGGTCGGCCACCTCCGACAGCGGGCCGGGCGCGAACGCCGCGGCGATGCGGTCGTCCGTGTCGTCCAGCTCGGACTGCGGCGTGGCGCGGGCGTACTTGGCGAGCGCCTCCGCGGGATCGGCCGTCTCCAGGGCGGCGGTGAACTCGGGCAGCTCGGCGGAGGACACGAAGTGGGTCGCCAGCCCCGCCCTGACCGCGTCGGCCCCGCTCAGGCGGGCGCCGGTGAGCCCGAGGTAGCGGCCGAGCGCGCCACCGAGCCGGGGCAGGAAGTGGCAGGCGCCGACATCGGGATAGAAGCCGATGAGCGTTTCCGGCATGGCGAACACCGACCGCTCGGTGGCCACGCGCACCGCACCGTGCACGGAGATGCCGAGGCCGCCGCCCATGGCGACCCCGTCCATCAGCGCCAGATACGGCTTGGGATACTCGGCGATCTCCTGGTTCAGGGCGTACTCCTCGCGGAAGAAACGAGTCGTGGCGGCGAAATCGCCACGCAGTGCCGCCTCCCGGATCGCCCGGATGTCCCCTCCCGCGCAGAACGCCCGTGGCGTGCCACTGCGGACGACGACCGCGCGGACACCGGGGTCGCCGCGCCACTGGTCCAGTGCGTCGCGCATGGCCAGCACGGTGTCGGTGTCGAGCGCGTTGAGCGCCGACGCGCGGCCCAGCACCAGATGCGCCACTCCCTCGCGCACCGAGGTTTCGACGGTTGTCATGAGCGCCTTTCCGTATGAGGGCTTTCCGTATGAGGGACTAATGATGGTTTCCGCCCCTTCAGTAATCCGCCCGCGTGCGCCTAGCGTGTGCGTCCAGGTCAACGGCCAGGCCCATGGACAGGCCCAGGGAAGGGAAGGACCCCGTCATGCAGCACGCTCCCACCACCGAGGACCTGCTCGCCACCTGCTGGACCACCGCCGGTGACACCGCGCCCGGGCAGGGCGACGGGCGCAGCGCGCTGACGCTGCGGGACCGGGCGGAGGCGGCGGGCGCCGCCGGGTTCCGGGGGTTCGGGCTGGTGTACGCGGACCTGGTGGAGGCCGAGCGCACGTACGGGCTCGCGGGCATGCGGTCGCTCTTCGAGGACAACGGACTCGTCCACCTGGAGCTGGAGTTCCTGACGGACTGGTGGACCGACGGCGACCGCCGTACCGCCTCCGACGCGGTACGCCGGGACCTCCTGCGGGCCGCCGAGGCGCTGGGCGCCCGCCACCTCAAGGTGGGGCCCGACCACGAGGACCGGCCGTGGGACGCCGACGCCTGGGCCGGGGAGTTCGCCGCGCTGGCCGCGCAGGCGGACGGCGTGGGGGCCCGGCTCGGCATCGAATTCCTCCCCTGGTCCAACCTCAAGACCGTGCACGACGGGCTCCGGCTGGTCGAGGCCGCGGGCCATCCGGCGGGCGGCCTCATCATCGACGTCTGGCACACCGAGCGCGCCCACACCCCACCGGCCGACCTGGCGGGCGTACCGGGGGCGCGCATCGTGGGCGTCGAGCTGAGCGACGCCGATAGCCGGGTCGAGGGCACGCTCTTCGAGGACACCGTACGGCGCCGCCGCCTGTGCGGTGAGGGCTCCTTCGACCTGCCGGGAATCATCGCCGCGCTCCGCGCCACCGGCTGGTCCGGCCCGTGGGGAGTGGAGATCCTCTCTGATACGCATCGGACACGTCCGGTGCGGGAAGCCGCCGAGGTGGCGTACCGTACCGCCGCCGGGGTGCTCGGCCCGGCGGCGGTACGGTAAAGAGGCCCCTCTCACACCTCTTCGAGCCGTACCGGCCGGTGCTCACGCAGCGACAGCACACAGGCCTCGGCGATCCGGCTCGCCTCGATGGCGTCCGCCACCGTGCACGGCGAGGCCCGGGTGCCCGCCACGACCTCGGTGAAGGCGGCGAGTTCGGCACGGTAGGCGTCGGCGAAGCGGTCCATGAAGAAGTCGTGCGGCGGCCCGGCCGGGAACGTGGCGCCCGGTTCGGCCGAACGCAGCGGCAGCCGGTCCTCCAAGCCGACCGCGATGCTGTCCGACATGCCGTGCAACTCCAGGCGCACATCGTAACCACGGCCGTTGTGACGGGAGTTGGAGACCACGGCGATCGTGCCGTCGTCGAGGGTGAGCAGCACGGACGCCGTGTCGACGTCGCCCGCCTCCCGGATGTACGCCGCGCCCCGGTTGCCGCCGGTCGCGTACACCTCGGTGACCTCACGCCCCGTCACCCAGCGCACGATGTCGAAGTCGTGCACGCCGCAGTCACGGAACAGCCCGCCGGACACCGCGACATAGGCGGCCGGGGGAGGGGCCGGGTCCAGCGTGGTGGACCGTACGGTGTGCAGCGGCCCCAGCTCACCGCTCACCACGGCGTCGCGCGCGGCCACGCAGCCCGCGTCGAAGCGCCGGTTGAATCCGATGTGCACCGGAACGCCGCTGCCCTCGACCGCGCGCAGCACGCCCGCGGCCTCCTCGATCCCGCGCGCCACGGGCTTCTCGCAGAACGCGGGCACACCCGCCTCGACCGCGGCGAGGATCAGCTCGGGGTGGACATCGGTCGCGGCCGCGATCACGACGCCGTCGACCCCGGAGGCGAACACGGCCTCGGGGGAGTCCACCGCCGTGGCCCCCCACCGTTCGGTGGCCACGGCGGTGGCGGCGGCCACCGGATCGGTGACCACCAGGGACTCCACCGTGTCCAGTCCGGACAGGGTCTGTGCGTGGAACGCGCCGATCCGGCCCAGCCCCATGATGCCTATACGCATGACAGTCGCTCCTTGCCGAAGAGGGGGCAGGCCACGGGACGGTTCACTCGAACCCGCCGATGACGTTCTGATCCCAGTCGATGACCGACCCGGTGACCACTCCGCTGCGCTCGGAGAGCAGGAAGACCACGAAGTCCGCGATCTCGTCGGCCTGCCCCAGCTTTCCCATCGGCTGCGACGCGGCGGCCTTCTCCCGCCAGTCGTCGCCCGCACCGTGGAAGGCGCGCTGCGTCGCGTCCTCGCCCTCGGTGTCCGTCCAGCCGATGTTGAGGCCGTTGATACGGATACGGTCCCAGCGGTGGGCGTAGGCCGCGTTGCGGGTCAGGCCCGCCAGCCCCGCCTTCGCGGCGGAGTACGGCGCGAGATGCGGCGGGCCGCCGTGGGCGCAGTTGGAGAGGATGTTGACGATGGTCCCCGCCGCCGCGCGGGCCGTCATGTCGGCCACCGCCGCCTGCATCGCGAAGAACGGCGCGCGCAGGTTGATCGCCATATGCGCGTCGAACAGCTCCGGCGTGGTGTCGAGCAGCGAGCCGCGGGAGGTCAGCCCGGCCGCGTTGACCAGGCAGTCGACGCGGCCGTGCGTGTCCACGGCCCGTACGACGCTCGCGCGCGCCTGCTCCGGATCCGCGAGGTCCGCGCGGACGAAGCGGGCGCCCGTGTCCGTGGCGAGCGGCTCGGCGACCTCGGCCCGGCGCCCGGTGAAGACGACGGCCGCGCCCTCGCGCACGGCCGCCCGTACGATGCCCGCGCCCACGCCCTGGCTGCCGCCGTTGACCAGGACGACCTTGTCGTTGAGCAGTCCCATGGGGTGCTGTGCCTCCTTCAGCTCTGGCGGCGCGCGGCCCCCGCGCGCAGTTCCTGACGCAGCCGCTCCGGCGCCCAGCCCTCGGCCACGGCCTGCCGCAGGGTGTCCGCCTGGGAGGGCGGGGCGAGCCCGCCGACCGGCGGGTCGAGGTCCAGGTTGGTGGGGAAGGCGTAGCCCTCGGCCGTGGCGGCGACCACCCGGTGCAGCCACTCCTCGGAGACGCCCTCGGCCGTGCGGCGCAGCAGCACCGGGAAGAGCGCGTTCGCCATCGCCTGGCGGTCCACGCTCTCCATCGCGCGGCCGAAGGCGGAGGAGATCTGGAGCAGATTGGCCATGCGCCTGATGTCGGCCGAGCGGTTGTGCCCGGCGGCGTGGAAGAGCGCGGGGTTGAAGAACACCGCGTCGCCCTTCTCCAGCGGGAGCTGGACGTGGTGGCCTTCGAAGTAGTCGATGAACTCCGGCAGCCGCCACGCCAGATAGCCGGGCTCGTACTTCTGCGAATGCGGCAGGAACAGGGTCGGCCCCGACTCCACCGGCATGTCGCAGTGCGCCACCGCGCCCTGCAGGGTCAGGACGGGCGACAGCCGGTGGACGTGCGCCGGGTACGCGGCCGCCCGCGCCTGAGGGAGGAAGCCCAGGTGGTAGTCGCGGTGCACACTCTGCGCGGCGCCACCGGGGTTGACCACGTTGACCTGCGAGGTGACCTGGTACGCCGGGCCCAGCCACGCCTCGGAGACCAGCGCCAGCATGTCGTTGGCGTAGTAGTCCGCGAACGCCTCCGGCGCGTGCGTGGCCATCTTCTCCAGCGCGTTCCACACCCGGTCGTTGGCGCCCGGCTTGGCGAAGTGGTCACCGCGTGCGCCACCCCCCGCGCGCTCCTTCTCGATCAGCGCGTGGAACGCGGCGGACGCGCCGTCCACGACGGCCGGGTCCGGATACGCGCGCCGCAGCACCACCACGCCGGGCCCGTCCAGCAGGGCCCGCACCAGCTCCTCCTGGATCGCCCGGAGCCCGTCCCGGGTGGCCGCGAGGCCGCGGATCCGGTCGCTGTCGTACAGCGGGACGCCGCGCTCGATCCGGTCGGCCGAGGGGTGATCACGCGGGTCGGTGCCCTGCTCGACCAGCGTGCGGAACGCGTCGAGAGCGCAGTCGTCCTCGGTCAGCCACGTCCGTGTCATCGCGTCGGTGGGGGACATCCGGGTCCTTTCGCCGTGCCTGCCTTTCTGCCAGTCTTATGAACCTCCATCCATCAATCAATCCGCAGCGACCCATCAAAAAACCATCATCGGCATCGAGGACATCCCCATGCGGCACCCCTACACGATCAAGGAGATCGCCCGGCAGGCCGGGTTGAGCGAGGCCACCGTCGACCGGGTCCTCAACAACCGGGGCGGCGTGCGGGAGAGCACCGTCATGGAGGTGCGCCAGGCGGTCGAGGACCTGGACCGCCAGCGGACCCAGGTCCGCATCGGCGGACGCACCTTCATGATCGACATCGTGATGCAGGCGCCGGACCGGTTCTCCACCGCCGTACGCGACGCACTCGAAGCCGAACTGCCGTCCCTCCACCCCGCCGTGGTGCGCTCACGCTTCCACTTCCGGGAGACCGGCCCCTCCTCGGAGCTGATCGCCGCCCTGGACAAGATCGCCAAACGGGGTTCACAGGGCGTGCTCCTCAAGGCGCCGGACCTGCCGGAGATCGGCGCCGCCGTCGGGCGGCTGACCGAAGCGGGCATCCCCGTCGTCACCCTGGTGACCGACCTGCCCGGCAGCGCGCGCAGGGCGTACGTCGGCATCGACAACCGCGCCGCCGGGGCCACCGCCGCCTACCTCACCGGGCAGTGGCTCGGCGACCGCCCCGGCCATGTGCTCGTCACCATCAGCCGGGGCTCCTTCCGTGGCGAGGAGGAGCGCGAGATGGGTTTCCGCGGCGCCATGCGGAACGCCCACCCCGGCCGGTCCCTGGTGGAGGTCACCGACAGCGACGGACTCGACGCCACTCAGCGGGACCTCGTCCTGGCGGCGCTGGAGCGCGACAGCGACATCCTCGGCGTCTACTCCATCGGCGGCGGCAACGCCGCGACCCTCGACGCCTTCGACACCCTCGGACGGGAGTGCGCGGTGTTCATCGCCCACGACCTGGACCACGACAACACCCGGCTGCTGCGCGAACGCCGCCTCTCCGCGGTACTCCACCACGACCTGCGCCAGGACATGCGCCGCGCCTGCCAGACCATCATGCGCGCCCACCAGGCGCTGCCCGACGACGGGCCCGCGCTGCCCTCGGCGATCCAGGTGGTCACCCCGTACAACATGCCGTGAAAAGCGTCCAGGCCGACCCGTGCGGGCCGGCCTGGACGTTATTGAGCAGGACTGATCAGGAGATCGATCAGACGAGGTCGTACCGGTCGAGGTCCATCACCTTGGACCACGCCGCCACGAAGTCCTTCACGAACTTCGACTTGGCGTCATCGCTCGCGTAGACCTCCGCGACCGCGCGCAGCTCGGAGTTCGAGCCGAAGACGAGGTCGGCACGGGTGCCCGTCCACTTGACCTTGCCCGCGGCGTCGCGGCCCTCGAACGTGTCCTGCGCCTCGGACGTCGACTTCCACTCCAGGCCCAGTTCGAGCAGGTTGACGAAGAAGTCGTTGGTCAGCGTGCCCGGCTTGTCGGTGAGGACGCCGTGCGAGGACTGGGCGTGGTTGGCGCCCAGGACGCGGAGGCCACCGACGAGGACCGTCATCTCCGGAGTGCTCAGGGTCAGCAGGTTCGCCCGGTCGACCAGCAGGTACTCGGCCGGAAGCCGGTTGCCCTTGCCGACGTAGTTGCGGAACCCGTCGGCCGTCGGCTCCAGCGCCGCGAACGACTCGGCGTCGGTGTGCTCCTCGGTCGCGTCGACCCGGCCCGGGGTGAAGGGCACCTCGATGGCGTGGCCCGCGTCCTTGGCCGCCTTCTCCACGGCGGCGGAACCGCCGAGCACGATCAGGTCGGCCAGCGACACCTTCTTGGCACCGGAGTTGAACTCCGCCTGGATGCCCTCGAGGGTGCGCAGGACCGTCGCGAGCTGGTCGGGGTTGTTGACCTCCCACCCGCGCTGCGGCTCCAGGCGGATGCGCGCGCCGTTGGCGCCGCCGCGCTTGTCGCCGCCTCGGAAGGTCGAGGCCGACGCCCACGCGGTGCTGACCAGCTGAGAGACGGTCAGGCCCGAGTCGAGGAGCTTGGCCTTGAGGGCCGCGATGTCCTCGGCGCCGATGGTCTCGCCCTCCGCCTCCGGCAGCGGGTCCTGCCACAGCAGGGTCTCCTCCGGGACCTCCGGGCCGAGGTAGAGCGACTTCGGGCCCAGGTCACGGTGGGTCAGCTTGTACCAGGCGCGCGCGAAGGCGTCCGCGAACTCCTGCGGGTTCTCGTAGAAGCGGCGGGAGATCGGCTCGTAGATCGGGTCGAACCGCAGCGACAGGTCCGTGGTGAGCATCCGCGGGCGGTGCTTCTTCGACGAGTCGTACGCGTCCGGGACGATCTCCGGGGCGTCCTTGGCCACCCACTGGTTGGCCCCGGCCGGGCTCTGGGTCAGCTCGTACTCGTACTCGAAGAGGTTCTTGAAGAACCCGTTGCTCCACTCGGTCGGGGTCGTGGTCCAGATGACCTCGAGACCGGAAGTGATCGCGTCCGGGCCCTTGCCGGTGCGGAAGGAGTTCTTCCAGCCGAGGCCCTGCTCCTCGATCGTCGCGGCCTCGGGGTCGGCGCCGACGCTCTCCGCCGGGCCCGCGCCGTGGGTCTTGCCGAAGGTGTGACCGCCCGCGATCAGGGCGACCGTCTCCTCGTCGTTCATCGCCATCCGGCGGAACGTCTCACGGATGTCGCGGGCCGCGGCCAGCGGGTCCGGGTTGCCGTTGGGGCCCTCCGGGTTGACGTAGATCAGGCCCATCTGGACCGCGCCGAGCGGGTTCTCCAGCTCCCGGTCACCGGTGTAGCGCTCGTCGCCGAGCCAGGTGGTCTCGGGGCCCCAGTAGACGTCCTCGTCGGCCTCCCAGACGTCCGGACGGCCACCGGCGAAGCCGAAGGTCTCGAAGCCCATCGTCTCCAGGGCGACATTGCCGGTGAGGATCAGGAGGTCGGCCCACGAGATGCTCTGGCCGTACTTCTTCTTGACCGGCCACAGCAGACGGCGGGCCTTGTCGAGGTTCCCGTTGTCCGGCCAGCTGTTCAGGGGGGCGAAGCGCTGCTGGCCCGCACCGGCGCCGCCGCGGCCGTCGCTGATCCGGTAGGTGCCCGCGCTGTGCCAGGCCATACGGATCATGAACGGGCCGTAGTGGCCGAAGTCGGCCGGCCACCAGTCCTGCGAAGTGGTCAGCACCTCGGCGATGTCCTGCTTGACCGCGGCGAGGTCGAGGCCCTGGAACGCCTCGGCGTAGTCGAAGCCCTCGTCGAGGGGGTCGGCCACGGCAGGGTTCTTGGCAAGGATCTTCAGATTGAGCCGCTCCGGCCACCACTGGCGGTTTCCGCCGCCCTGGGTCGGATGCGGGGCCCGCCCGTGCGCGACCGGGCAGCCACCGCCCTCACCCTCCGTCTTTGAGTCGGTGACGATTGCTTCATGGTTCTCAGACATGGGAATCCTTCCGGACCAGGCGGATCAGGTGCCCAGGAACTGCGGGCGGTGGAACAGTCGGGGCCGGGCCCCACGCCTCCGTCTCCTGCCGAATTGGAGTCTTCCTGTCCCTTGGCTATCGCCGGAACCGATCCTACGATGGACAGGGTCTAAGTCAATAAGCACGCCAAACCCAGATCCCATCAGAGTCCCGGGCACCCATGGGTAAGATCGGGACATCCCACCGAACGTGAATAGGTGAGCCTGTATGAGTGACCTGCTGCGGCGACTGCGAGGACGTGGCTGGCGGATGACTTCCCAGCGACGTGTCGTCGCGGAGGTCCTCGACGGGGACCATGTGCACCTCACCGCCGACGAGGTGCACGCCCGCGCGGCGGAGCGGCTGCCCGAGATCTCCCGGGCGACCGTTTACAACACCCTGGGCGAGCTGGTCTCCCTCCGCGAGGTCATGGAGGTCTCCACCGACGGGCGGGCCAAGCGCTACGACCCCAACGCCCACCAGCCGCACCAGCACCTGGTGTGCTCCAGCTGCGGCACCATCCGCGACGTCCACCCCACCGGCGACCCGCTGACCGCCCTCCCGGCGGAGGAGCGGTTCGGCTTCACGGTGTCCGGGGCCGAGGTCACCTACCGCGGCCTGTGCCCCTCCTGCGTATAGATCATCCGGATCAGGAGGGGCAGGCGTTCCCGGGGCCGGTGCGGTAGGTGCGGTAGAGGGTGGTCTGTCCGCCGGTGCGGGCGGCGGGTGGGTGCTCGACCACGGGGACGGGTTTGCAGACGGCCCACTGGTCGTTCTTGCCCGGGCCCTCGAAGCCGTAGGTTCCGCCCGCGCCGATCAGGCAGGAGTCGCAGGAGTCGCCGGAGATGCTCGGGATGATGAGGGTGTTGTAGACATCGTCCTTCGTGGGGATGCTCGGCGACTTCGGGGCCTGCTTGCCGCTCTCGTTGATCTCGGTGTAGGTGCGGTCCACGGCGCCCGCGAGGAGGGCGAAGGCGTCGTGGTACATGACCGCGTAGCCGTCGTCGAGCGGCTTGTCGCCGAGGTTGTGCTGCTTCCGCAGCTCGTCGAAGCGGTCGAGGAAGCGGCCGAGCGCCTTTTCGGGCTTGTTCTCGCCGTTCCACCACGCGGGGTCGACGCAGGAGGCGTCCACTATGGTCGCCCGGGCGTCCTCCAGCCGCCGGGTGGGCGCCTCGGCGGTGAGGGTGGGCTCCAGGCCGATGCCCACCTTGAGGATGCGCAGCTTCGTGGTGCGGCCGCAGTCGCCCTCCTGGGCCAGACGCTCGATGAACGCGGGCAGATCCTGGTCGCGGCCCGCGAAGAAGACCGTGTCGGACTTCTCGTTGCAGATCTTCTGCACGGCGTCGGTGAACCGCTGGGGGATGCCCTTGTCGGTTCCTGAGGTGCCGGTGAAGTTCGAGTTGTGGCGGGCCAGGCCGTACGCGTCGCCGAAATGTCTCTCGAAGACGCCGCGCAGGTCCTGGGAGTAGACGTCCTCGGCACGGTTGTCCCAGACCAGGAAACCCCGGTGCTTGCCGGGCTTCTCGGCCAGGTAGAGCTTCAGGGCGCGGGCGAACTGGTCGTTGTTGGCCGAGGTCTTGAAGAAGTACGGGGAGTTCATGGTGGCCGCGGTGATGACGGGGCCGACCGTGGGGATGCTGTGCTTGCTGAGCGCCGCGATCGCCCTGCGCGTATCCGGTGTGCTGCTGGGGATGCCGGTCACGCCGACCAGGGGCGCGCGGGTGTCCTTGGCCAGTTCGGCGAGGCGCGCGACGACGGGCTTCCACTGGTCGAGGTTGCGGCCGTCGGGGGCGAGCAGCAGTTGGTAGTGCGGGCCGCCGAAACGGTTGGCCTGCCGCTGCGCGGCGAGGGCACCGGCGAGCCCTCGGCGGATCATGTCCGTGGTCATGGCGCTGTGTTCGTCCGCCGTGAAGGGCATCATCAGCGCGATGCGCACATACGGGATCTTTGGCCCGCTCGCCGGGGACTCCGCGTTCTGCTGCACCCGCGCGTTCTCCTTCGCGACCGCCCGGATGAGGCTTTCGACGCCGGGATCGGCCTCGAAGGCGTTCGCGGTGACGCCGACACAGTCCCCGTCGATGTCCCGCAGATCGTCACCGCACTTGCCGGGGCCCCGCGCCATGCTGACGACGACGGTGACCGCGACGGCGGCCAGCGCCCCGAGTCCGGCGACGGCCAGCCATTCGACCGGGCCCCACTCGCGGGGATGACGACGGAACAGACGCAGCAGCATGCTTCCTCACTGACCGGTGATGGGGAAGGGACGCTTCTTCCTCGCCGCGCCGGGCCAGCTGCGGGCGGCCTGGCCCAGGACGGCGTGCCAGGACGGGTGCCGCGGTGAGAGGAAGGCCAGCTCTTCGCCGACCGCCTTGCACATGTCGGGATCCGGTTCGGCGTGCGGTTCGGACACATGCCACAGGGCGTGCAGCAGCCGGTTGACGCAGCGCTCGATCTCGTGCAGCCCCGCGTACCGGCCGTCGTGCGCGCCGAGGGCGACCTGCATGCGTTCGTCGGCCCACTCCCCGGCGGGCGGGGTGGGCGCGGTGGCGGCGTACCGCAGGCACAGCAGCCAGTGCGCGGCGGCGTGTTCGTCCTGCTCCGACTGGAACTCCTCCGCCAGCATGGCCACAACGGCCTCGGCGTTCCCGGACGCGAGCGTGTGCCGCAGGGCGTCCGCCTCACCGCTCTCGCCGCGCTGCGCGTGGTGCATCCGCAGGAAGCGGTGGATGTCCTGCCAGCCTCGGCCGTCCTCGGCCGCCCGCGACGTACGGCGCGCCTCGTGCACGAGCAGGGTCCGCAGCAGCGGGTCGGTGACCAGCGGCTCGTCCGGTGGCGTGAGTTGCTGCCACTGCTGCTCTTCGAGGTAGTCGGTGGCGGAGTTGGCGGGCAGCTGATCGGGGCCCTGGAGGCGCAGATGGTCGGCCAGCGCCTCGGCCGCGGTGCTGTCGCGGGCGAGTGAGAGGAGGGTCAGCCGGTCGCGCTGGCGCCGGTCCGGGAGCAGCCGTTCGAGGAGCGCCTCGGTGACCGGGCGCCCGTCCTCGGCGCGCAGCTGGAGCAGGTCCCGTGGGCCCACGCTGTCGCCCTTCCCGGTGGCGTCCAGCACCGCCGCGCACAGCACGGTGGTCACCGCGGGATGCCCGCCGGTGAGGGAGTGGACGGCGGAGGCCAGATAGGGGTGGAGCGGCCGGGCGGGCCGGTCCGGCACCAGGAGGGGCAGTATGTCGTCCCGGCTCAGCGGGGTGAGGGGGACGGCGAGCAGCCCGGCGGACGGGCTGAGGCCCTTGCGCTCCCAGCCTGAGGACTTCACCAGGTCGGGGAGGTTGCGGCGGACCGCCGCCGACGCGTCCTCCGGCAGGCCGCCGAGCCGGGTGGCCACCACGACCAGCTCCTCGTGGTCGGGGCGCTCCGGCATCGCCCGGTGCTTCAGCAGCAGTTCGAGGAAGCCCTGCCCGGACGGGTGGTGGGTGTCGTCGAGCAGGATGAGCGGCCACGGCTCCCGGTTCCACCGCTGGAGCCTGCCGTAGGAGGCGGCCACATCGTGGAGGAAGGCGGCCATCAGGGTCTGCTCGGCCGCGTGCCGGTAGTCGCCGCCCTGCTGGAACCACTGCCCGAGCAGCACCAGCGGATCCTGGCCGTCCGCGCCCCGGGGGAAGCGCCGCCGGTACCACTCCTGGGCCGCGGCGGGCTGGTGCCGGTCGGCGTACTCGGCCACCACGGCGGCGGTGACCGCGTCCGGGCTCAGGTCTTCCGGTTCCGCGTACTCGGCGTCACGGGCATCCGCGCCACGGGCCTCCAGACGGCCCTCGACGGCGGTGGCCCACGCGTGCCGCAACGTGTTCTCGTCCCCGGTGGTGAGGCGGCACGCCAGCAGCAGCCGGGCGAACCGGAGGCATGCCGCGTCCCGCTGCTCGGCGTTGCCGTGGTGCCATCCGGACACGGCGAACAGGCCCGGCACCAGGACGGGGAAGCGGCGGCGCAGCCCGGGGGCGAGCCCGCACACCAGCTCCGCCAGGATCTCGGTCAGGGTGGAGGCGGTGGGCGTGCCGCCGTCGGCCGGGGCGTACGGGAAGGCGGCGGTCTCGGTGGCGACGACGCGGAGGTGGGCGAGCGGCAGCCGGTCCCGGTAGCGGGTGGCCAGCTCGGCGAGGACGGCGCTGCGCCCGATGCCGTGGTATCCCGTCACCAGCACGACGGGCAGGTCGCCCTGGTGTTCCCGGGCCGTACGGGACCTCTCGTCCAGGGTCAGGCCGGTGAGCCGGGGGACGAGCGAGCGCAGCAGGGGGTCACGGCCGTAGAGCGGTGACCCTTCCGATACGCGCATCTGGCTGCGTCCCGCCTCCGTCGCTCAACGCTGCCCGTGGCCACAACTCAGGAGGCGGGCGGCACCGCTCCCCCGAGACATCAGCCGCTGACATCCGTACCAACTACGCCTGTAAACAGAGAATTTACCCGTCGCGGGAGCGTCACACCAGGTGAAGGCGCGATCGGGTACGTGGCGGCGCCCTGCGGGCCCCTGATATCGAACGGGGGTGCGGTATGTCAGGGGTGCGGATAGACATCCAGTTCGACGTTCTCGGGGAGCGCGTCCGCCCCTCGGATCTCGCCGGGGTAGACCAGCCGTACCCGGCGCAGCCTGCGCAGTCCGGCCAGGGAGGCGAGGTCGAGTTCGGCGACCTGCGACAGATGGACCTCCTCAAGCCCCGGGAGGCGCCGGGCGATCCGCCGCAGCGGAACCGCGGCCCCCGCCCTGGCCCAGACATCCAGGTGGGTGACCTGGGGGATCTCGGTGCGCGGGGCGAACAGCAGCATGCTCAGCTGCTGCGGGGAGAGCGTCAGCTTGCGCAGCTGAGGCAACTCGGCGACGAGGGAGCCCCACTCGTCCGGCGTCAGCCGCTCGCTCGCGTCCTGCAGCCGCAGCTCCTCAAGGGCCCGGCAGGCCACGATGCCCCCGAGCTGGGCCGCCGCCGACGGCAGCGCCAGCAGCCGCAGCTCGGCGGCGCGCGGCAGGTCGGACAGGCCGCGCCAGGGCACCTCGGGGCCGACGAGCAGGCCCTCAAGACGGGGGCAGTCCGACAGCTTCTGCAGCGTCTCGAACTGGGGGAGGTCCCGCAGCTCCAGCCGCCGCAGCCGGGGCAGCCGGGTCAGCGGCGCCGGGTCCTTGACGTTCCGGCAGCCCTGGAGGGCCAGCGTCTCCAGCTCGGGGTAGGCGGAGAGCAGACCGAGGTCCTCCAGCTGGAGGGTGTTGCGCAGCCGCAGCTCGCGCAGGTGCCGCGGGTCGAGGGTGGCGCGGATCTCGTCGGGGGCGAAGTCGCCGTGCAGCCCCACCCGTTGATAGCCGGACATGGTGCGCAGCGCGTCCAGCTCGGCGTGCGAGCGCACCGTGACCAGCTCCTCGGGGGCGGTCTCCAGGAGCGGCCGCACGATCTCCTCGGCGTACGCGGTCGTGTCGAACCGGTCCCAGTGGGCGAGGAGCTGCGCGCGCACCGCGGGCTGGCCGGTGCGCAGGAACTCGCGCAGCCGGGGGATGGCCGCGTCCCCGCCGATCTGGCATATCGCGTGGACGGTGGCCAGCTCCTCGTCGCCCTCCAGATCCTTCGCGGCGGGCAGCAGACCGAGCAGCAGCGGGCCCGTCTGCGCCAGCGACCTGGCCTCCCGCAGACTGCGCGGCGGGAGGAGCCGCGCTGCCCGGTCCTCGATCGCCTCGCGCACCGTCGGCTCCAGGCGGGTGGCCTGTTCGAGGGAGGCGAGCGCGAGGAGCCGCAGACGCGCCCGCACCGCGGCGTCCTGCTCCCGGTCGCCCCGCTCGCGAAGGCGGGTCAGCAGATCGGCGCGCTCCTGGTGACGGGCCTGTGCGACGGCCATCTGCACCACGTCCTCCCACTGGTCCAAGTGCGCGTTGTTCACCAGCATGCCCATGTCGCGCTCTTCCAGCACGGCCCGGGCGCCCAGGAAATCCTGAAAAGTCCGGTGAATGAAGTTCACTGCTCCGGTGGCGGGTTCCCGCAACAGCCCGGAACGTTCCAGCAGATGCTGCAGAGCCTCTTCCGCCGTCCCGACCTCGGCGAGTCGCGGTACGGAGGGCTGCAGCCGCCGCACCACGTCCACCGCGTCCGGACGGTCCAGCTGGGTGCGCTCGTTGCGGATCAGCCAGTACGCCAGCTTCTGCAGCGGCTCCGTCGCCGACTTCTGGTCCAGCGCCGGGCGGCTGCGCCCGTACACCTCGCGCTCCAGGTCGCGCCGCTCCAGCAGCATCGACAGCGCCGCCTCGTACAGGGCGGCGCGGCCCTGCGGCAGGAAGCCGCGGCGCTCCCGGTGCAGGGCGCAGATCAGGCCGCACATCAGCGGATTGGTCGCCAGACGGCTCAGCTCGGGGCTGCTGCGCAGCGACAGCGTCAGCGACTCGCCCATCTCCTCCGACGCCCCGGCGGCCGTGTGCCAGCGCCGGATGAACTGCTTCATGTCGGCGGGCCGCATCGCCGCGAGCGCGAACTCCTGGAAGCCCTCGCGCGCCAGCCAGCCCCGCTCCAGGGCCGCGGGGCGGGAGGTGAGCAGCCACAGATTGCCGGGGAAGACGGCGAGCAGCTTCTTGAGCCAGGCCCGAGTGCGGGTCCGGTCCTCCTTCGGGATCTCGTCGGCCCCGTCGACCAGGAGCACACCGCGCCCGTGCTGCAGCACCCGCGCCGCCCATCCGTCCGGCTCCGTGCCCACCAGCGGACAGCCGATCCAGCGCAGGAAGTCCTCGGGCATCGGCAGCTCGGCGTTCTTGCGGGCCAGGGTGCGCAGCGGCAGGACGAAGGGGACGCGCCCGAACAGCTGCGTCAGCCCGCCCGGCAGCCGCTCCTGCTGCGCCGTCGCGAGGGCCAGCCACTGCACCAGGGTCGTCTTGCCGGTGCCCGCGACCCCGCGCAGCAGGACCCGCTCATGGCGGGCGAAGACCGTCTCGGCCGGGCCCGCGGCCCGCTCGGCCTCCGCGTCCCGGTCGGTGCCCGGCTCGCCGTTCACCACCGCGAGCGGATCGGTCCCCTCGCGGTACGGCCTGGCCTCCAGGCTCAGATACGCGGTCTCCAGCGGCCAGTCCTGGCCGTCCGGTTCGCGCAGATCGACACCGTAGATCGTGAGCCTGCCGTGGCACTCGACGACGTAGCGCCCGTACTCCTCCTCGAACTCCGCGTCCTGGCGGCTGATGTCGGGCAGCCGCCGCAGGATCCTGTCCAATTTCTCGCTCTGCTCCCGGATCTCGCGGCTCTGCTCGATCTGGGCACGGGCCGCGAAACCGGGCCGCTGGCTGAAGAAGCGCATCAGGTGCACGCACGCCGTCTCCAGGAGGCGGTCGTGGAAGCGGGCGGCGTCGTCGCTGAGCAGCCGCCGGGTGTCGGGGCCCGCGCTCCTGGACAGCTCCGCGGCCAGCCGCTCGGGGCCGAGCGCGAAGGCGTGGACGTCGTCCATGTCGAGATCGCCGAGCGCGTGCAGGGTGCGGGTCAGTGCCTGGCCGACGGAGTCGTGCTCGTCGGCGCCGATCGGCGGATCGTGGGGGCCCGCGGCCCGCACGGCACGGCGGACCAGCTCCCGGGCGAGCTTGTGCAGATCGTCCTCGGTCAGGGTGCGGTGCTCCCGGCCGAACGACACCAGCCGGCGCACCGGGATCGGGCGCTCGCCGAACTCGGCCGCGGGCGCGCTCGCGGGCGGCAGCAGCAGTCGTTTGACCACCGGCACGACCACTGCCGACGCGATCTTCAGACCCACCGTGCCGCCGTCCACAGCAGCCCTCCCTCACCAGCGCCGACGCGCTTCCCCCGCCGGGGCCCGCGCCCCTCGAACCCCGCTCACCATAGCCGTGGACGGCCGCCTTCAGGCAGGGCGCGCGGGCGCCGGACTTGCGCCGAGCCCCGTCATCTTCGCTTCTGCTCGCCCGCGTTCGCTCAGGAGACGTAGTCGGCCTTCCGCGCCGCGTCGACCACGCCCCGGCCGTCCGCCGCGCCGAGCAGCCCCGCGGCCACCCAGGAGTCCACGGTGGAGCGGACGTGCTTGACCAGCGCGCCCTTGTTCCGGTACGGGGCGGCGGCCCAGATCGCGTCGAGGAGCGTGGTGCCGTCGTCCCGTACCGGGTTGGCGATGCCGGAGTCGGTGCCGCCGAAGACCACCGTCGGTTCGGACCGGCGGAAGTACGCGTGCGTCGGCTCCTCGGTGCCCTCGGAGAACGGGGCGAACTCGACCCCGTCCAGGGTGAAGTGGAGCGGCTTGCCCGGTACGGGGGTGAGCGTGGGCAGCAGATCGCCGGAGAGGGCGGCGTCGCGGTAGAGGACGAGGTTGAGGAACGATGTGCGGGCGTCGCGCGCCACCAGGTTGACCGGACCGTAGAACAGGGTCTGTACGGACGGGTCGTCGAGCGTCTTCTCCACCCGCAGCCGGAACGGGATGAGCACCCGGACGGTGTCCCCGTCGCGCCAGGTGCGCGATACCGAGGCGTAACTGCCCGGGGACCACGTCCTGTTGACGGTCTTGCCGTTGACCGTGACCCGGAAGCCGCTCGTCGCCCACGCGGGCACCCGCAGGCGCAGATCGAAGGCGGCGGTGCGGCCCCGGATGGTGAGGGTGGAACCCTGCTCGGTGGGATACCCGGTGGACTGGGTGACGGTGATGCCCTTCTCGGCCCAGGTGAGCGTGGACGGGCTGTACAGGTTGACGTACAGGGCGGTGCCGTCGGCCTTCTTGAAGTAGACCGAGTCCTGGTACTTGGTGGCGCTTTCCATGCCGGTGCCCTCGCAGCAGGTCGTGCCCGCCTTGGGGGTGTAGTCGCGCACATGCCCCGGCACCAGGCCGATGAAGTACGTGACGAGCGGCTTCTCCGCGTCGGCCTTGTCCTGCTTGGAGCCGAGGACCTGGTTGTAGAGGGCGCGCTCGTAGTAGTCCATGTACGCCGGGTCCTGCTCGTGGAAGAACAGCATTCTGCTCAGCTTGAGCATGTTGTAGGCGCAGCAGGTCTCGGCCGTGGTGTCGCTGAGGGTCTTGGCGATGGCGCCGCGGGCGCCCCAGAACTCCCGGTTGCTGGTGCCGCCGATCCCGTACATCCGGGCCGGGACGACCATGCTCCAGAAGTTCTTCGCGGCGGTGAGGTAGCGCTCCTCCTTCGTCTCGTCGTACAGCCGGACCAGACCGGTGAAGATCGGGATGTGCTGGTTGGCGTGCAGCCCGTCCAGGGTGTCGTTTCCGGCGGCGCAGGCGTCGATGAGCTTGTCGAGGTCGAACAGGCGGGCCAGCGCGAGGTGTTGGGCCTTGCCGCTGATCGCGTACAGATCGCAGATCGCCTCGGCGATGCCGCCGAACTCGCCGCTGGAGAAGATGCCCCACATCCGCTGCAGCGTGCTCGCGGGCAGCTTGGACAGCCGGGAGTACATCCAGTCGCACATGCCCTCGGCGAGGTCCAGGGCGCGTGCGTCGCCGGTGCTGAGATGGGCGTCGAGCAGCCCGCGCAGGATCTTGTGGGCGGTGTAGTACGGCGCCCAGACCACGGTGTAGTCGCCGCTGGTCATCGACTCCAGGGTGATGAACTGCGTCTCGGGATACGCCGCGAGGAACCCGGGGTGGCTCGGCCCGCCCCAGGTGCGGCGCAGGGTGGCGTGCTGGTCGCGGCCCGAGGAGTCGGCGAAGGTGCCGCCGGTGGTCTCGGCGAAGGCGTACGCGGCCAGGTTTCCGGCCCCGGCCGACGACTCGGCGGCGGGGTGGTCCTGAAGTCCGGCGATCTGGGCGGCGGTCAGGGCCCTCGACCAGAGGTTGACGTCGTCGAAGGCGCCCGCGAACACCGGGTCGGCGGCGTAGTGGGACCGGCCGAGCCAGTGGTCGCGCAGGGTGCCGAGCGCTGCCGGGGTGAGGGTCATCGCGGTGTTCTTCGCGACCGCCGCGCCGTTGACGTAGAGGATTCCGGTGCCGTCCGCGATCGTCACCGCCACATGGCTCCAGGTGTCCACGGGCAGGGGCGCCGTGCCGTCGAGGCTCTGTTCGCCACTGGCGCCCGATGTGGTGATGGCGAAGCGGGGGTTGCCCTGCGCGTTGCGGGCGGCGAGGTAGAGATAGCGGGTGGTGTCGTCGCCGAAGTCGAGGATCCGGGCCCAGGCGGTGGGGTGGGTGGGCTTCACCCAGGCGGCGAGAGTGACCGCCGTGGCGCCGTCGCCGAGTACGGTGTCCGGCAGGTCGACGTACTGGTACGACCCGCGGACGTTCTCCGCGGCGGTGCCGAACCTGCCCGGGACGCTGAGCACCGCCGGATCGCGCCGCAGCGCCTCGCGGACCTCGTCCAGGGCCCCGACCATATGGCGGATCTTGTCCGCGTACACCGTCTCGCCGGTGCCGGTGTGGGCCTGGGAGAGCATGGTGAGGAAGTGGCCGGTGAAGTGGCCGCGGAGGTTGCCGCCCGCCTCGCCGTCCAGCCCCTCCCAGCCGCCGGGGGCGACCGCGCCACGGGTGGAGAGCCCGGCATTGGCCCGGAAGACCTGGAGCAGTCGGTCCACGTCGTATCCGCGGCCGTAGTCCAGCATCAGCTGGCGCTTGGCGCTGAAGACGCTTTTCCGGAGCGCCACGTCCTCAGGGCTGAACGGCTGCAGTGTCCAGGCGGCCGGGGCCCGGGTGGTGGGCGCGTTGGTGGGGGCGGCGGTCGCACGGCCGGTGGCGAGCGAGGTCAGTGCCGGGGCCGCGGCGACGAGGGCCGCCGCGCGGAGGACGGCTCGTCTGGCGGGTGCGGATGCCATGGATGCCTCGTTTCTGGGAGGGATCACGCAACGTTCGGTATATCGACCGACGTTCGGGAAGTCGACGCGAAAGTAGACCGCCGGTCAGAACACGTCAATGGCTGGGACGAGAGTGTGCGCGAGCGTCAGCGGGGCGGGGGTGTGACCCGGGACCGCTGCGGTACGGACGCGGGGTCGGCGGGCCGCGCGCGCGTCAGATACTGCGGCACCGGTGCCGTGTCCTCGCCCGTGTCGCGGACCAGCCCGTACCGGACGATGCCCGCGCCCGCGTCGGGCGCGGTGGCCACGTCCTCGGTGACCTGGTCCCAACGGGACGGCTGGGCGAAGAGGTTGTAGTCCGCGCCCCGCTCGTTCTGGTGGAGGGTGACGCTGCCGTCCAGCCAGAAGTACTCGTTCTGCCACATCTGCTGGGTCCCGGCGGGCAGCACGGTGGAGCCGGTGGCGGGGCCGCCCATCCAGGTCGTACCGTCCGTCGAACCCGGCTGTACGTCGTCCAGGCGCCGTCCGCCACCCGAGGCCACGTGGAACAGCTTGCCGCGCAGACCGGTCCACGTCGCCATGGCGAGGGAGCCCGGGCGCTGTCCGGGCAGCACCTGCCAGCGCACCCGGAAGTAGCCGCGCCCGGTGAACGTGACCTGCTCGCCCCGGTGGGTCAGCCCGGTCGGCGGCGCGCCGGTCAGTGCCACCGTGCCGTCGGCGCGCCGTGGCAGCGTCGCGGGGCGGGCGGTGGCGGCGGGGGCCCGGTCGGCGGTGTCCACGACGGTGCCGTACAGCTGCTTGGGGGAGCGCGTCGGTGTCGGTGTCTGTGTCGGTGTCGTTTTCGGTGTCGTTTTCGGTTTCGGTTTCGGGGAGGGCGGGGGCGCGGACGATGGCGGGCGCGACGTGCTCGCGGCGGTGGGCGGTGCGGCGCGGGGCGGGGGCTCGTCCGGCGCTTGCGTCACGACGTACGCGCCGCCCGCGGCGATGGTCGCCCCGGCGGTCACCGCCACCGCGGGCTTGGCCAGCGCGCCGAGGACCTTGGCCGACCAGCCCACCGGAGCGGCGGCCGTGGTCGCCGCCGCTGTCTTGCCTCCCAGCATGGTCGCGAGCGTGAAGCCGACCGGCAGCGGCACCAGCGCGATGCCGACGAGCAGCCGCTCGGCGGGTACGGCGTCCTCGCGCCCTCCCGCGCAGCGCGCACACCCCCGGATGTGCCGCGCCAGCCGCTTGCGCCACACCGAATCGGGCCGTCCGTCCCAGCCGTCGGTCACCTCGCGCAGCTCCGGGCATGAGGCGTCGAGCGCCCGGACGATACCCCGCGCGGTCTCCAGACGCGTCTTCATCCGCTGGACGCGGACGGCGGCGTGCTGTCGGCTGATGCCGACGGCCGCCGCCAGCTCACGCCGGGTGAGGTCGCCCGCGACCTCCAGCCACCACAGCGACAGAAGTTCCCGGTCCTCGTCGGCGAGCCAGCGCACCGCCTCCGCGACCTCCCGCCGCTGACCCTCCAACTGGAGCCGCAGCACGGTCAGTTCGGCGAAATCCGGGGCGCCACGGGTGTCGTCCGGCAGTGCGTCGGCGGTCCGCCGCCGGGCCCGCTCGCGTATCTGGCGCATGGCGATGGCGACCAGCCAGGACCGGAAGCCGTCCGGATCGCGCAGCGAGCCCAGGCCGTGGACGGCGCGCAGCATCGTTTCCTGCACCACGTCGTCCACGTCCGCATGGCCGTTCAGGGCCCGCCCGACGATGTTGTAGACGAGTGGCAGCCAGCCCTCGACCAGCTCGTCGAGGGCGCGCCGGTCCCCGCTCCGCGCCGCCGCGATGGTGGAGCGCCACTGCCGTCCGTCCACACTGCGCCCGTCCAAAACCTGCCCTTCCGCTGTCCCTTCCCGCCCGGGGTTCACTTCGCGTAGAGGAGCGTCCCGAAGCCGAGCTGGTCGAACCCTCCGCTGTTCGGCCCGTAGTCGCCGCCACCGCCCTCGGCGCCCACCTTCTCAGCCATCGCCGTGATGGCGGGGACGGAGAGCCCCCGGCGCCGTGCGTAGTGGTAGCGCAAGATGCCCCATACCGGGCGGATCTGCCCGCGTCCCGCGTCGGAGATCACCGTCTGCGACCGCTGCGCGCAGTTCTGGCCGGTGCCCCAGGTGTAGGTGGTGAACGGCACGTCCCGTCCGAGGTTGTACGTGGCGACGTACTGGGCGGCCTTCATGAACCGGTTGTCGTCGTAGCCGTACAGGTCGATGCCCTGGTTCCAGGCCATCTCGCAGATCGCGCCCATCAGGCCCATGCCCATCATGGTGTGGCCCTGGTCGCGGCCGCTCTCCTGCCACTGCGCGAGCCCCTGGCTCTCGTGGACGAAGGGGATGGCGTGCGGGATGGAGCCGTTGCCCTCGCCGGACTTCATGTACGTCACGGCGCGGTCGAACGTCGTGGCGTCGTCGCGGAGGATGCCGATCGCCAGGAGCGAGGCGGTGTTGCAGAGGTCCCAGTTGGCCCAGTAGTTGGTGATACAGGCGTCGTTGTGGCGGGTGAGGAAGTCCTCGTTGAGCGGCTGGAAGACGCGCTTCAGCATCGTCTGGAAGCGGGCGAGGTCGAAGCCGTCGTAGCCGCGCATCAGCTCGGCGGCGTTCGCGAACTGGTAGCCGTAGAGACCGGCGGCCAGGAAGCGGTCGGCGTTGCCGGTGATCTCCTTGAGCGTGGCCGACCAGGCGTTGAGGATCGCGACGGCGGTGTCGCCGTGCTCCTTGGTGCCGCCGATCTTCCAGCGCAGGGCGTTCTGATAGGCGGCGTGGACGTCGTGGTACAGGGTGGGGTAGTTCTGGCCGGTGCCACCGCGAATGACGGTGGCCTGGGGCCTCGGCGCCCAGGTGCTCGCGGAGTGGCGGTTGGCGATGAGTCTCTTCCAGCCCGCCAGCCACGGGTCGACGCCCGCCGCCACGCGTACCTTGGCACGGTGCAGGTCACCGGCGTTGTGCAGCGCGCCGGGGTGGGTGAAGGCCGTCGGGGCGGCCTCGGCGCCACCCCCGGCGAACGCGGCGATCCCACCGCCGAGCGCCCCGGCCGCCGCGAGGCCACCGCCGAGGGTGAACAGGCCTCTGCGGCTGAGGCGGTGCTTGTTGTCGTGCGCGTGCGGCATGTGGCTCGCTCCTGAACGGGGATGACAGGGGACCCCCAGGAGACGGAGCCACACCACCGCCGATAACAGTTTTTTCTTACGCCGGCGTCGCCCCCGCCGTCACAGTGCCGTGTACACCGCGTCGATCAGGGCCTTCTTCCGGGGATCGTCGGCGATGTTGGGCCCCATGCGGTTCATGACATAGCCGAGGCTGACCTCGGCCTCGGGGTCGGCGTGGCCGCAGGAGCCGCCGAAGCCGTCGTGGCCGAAGGCGCGGGGGTTGGGGCCGTAGGAGCCGTTGGGGCCGCTCAGCCACACCCCGAGCCCGATCTCGGTGTCATGGGTGAAGCCGTGTCCCAGGATCAGGTCACGGCACGCCCCCTGCCCCTCACGGACGCGCTCGACGGCTTCGGGCGAGAGCACACGGTGGTCCCCGGCCAGGCCGTGGCGGGCGAAGACGCCATAGAGGGTGGCGAGCGCGCGGGCCGTCCCGTGGCCGTTGGCGGCCGGTATCTGGGCGGCCCGCCACTCCGGAGTATTGGCCTCGGCGGCCCCGACGAGCGGATTGGCCAGCGCGGCGATGGCCACGGGCTCCAACTGCGCGAAGACGGCGGCCTGTTCGCTGGACGCGGCGGCGGGCGGATGCACCAGCTCCGCCACCCGCCCGACCTCCTTCTCCGGCAATCCGATGCTGAAGTCGATCCCCAGCGGCCCGGTGATCTCCTGCCGCAGGAACTCACCGGGCAGGACACCGGTGATGCGCCGGATCACCTCGCCGATCAAGTGGCCGTACATCATGGCGTGGTAGCCGGACCGCGTTCCGGGCTCCCACCACGGCTCGGTGGCGGCCAGCCGCGCGCAGGTCTTCTCCCAGTCGTACAGGTCCGCCGTGGTGTGCTTCTCCCGCAGCCCGGCCAGGCCCGCCCGGTGGGAGAGCAGATGGCGCACCGGCATGTCGGCCTTGCCCGCCGCCGCGAACTCCGGCCAGTACGAGGCCACCGGCGCGTCGAAGTCCAACAGCCCCCGGTCCGCCAGCACATGCGCGCACAGCGCCGTCACGCCCTTGGTGGTGGACCACACGTTCACCACCGTGTCCCGCTCCCACGCCCGCTCACGCCCGGCATCCGCCCAGCCGCCCCACAGATCCACCACGGTCTGACCGCCCACCTGGACACTGACCGCCGCGCCCAGTTCGTCGCGCTCGGCGAAGTTGGCTTCGAACGCGTCCCGCACGGCGGCGAACCGCGGGTCGCAGTGGCCTTCGATACGCGGCGCGGACGGCACGGACTGCTGCGTCATGGGGCACTCCCAACAGGTGTGTTCGGCGGACTTGCAACATACCGACTGGTTGGACCAGCGGAAACCCGGGGAGATCCCTGACGGTCGCCCCGCACGCTCGCGGGACCCCTATGCGGCGCGGCACGCGGACCGTGAAGAACGTCATCGGTGAGGAGCGCTCCGTTGGGACACACGCGGCAGGACGAATGGGACGCCCACTACGCAGACGGCAAGACATACCGGCCCCTGGGGGAAATTGAACGCGGGCTGCTGGCCGCGCACGTGCCCGCTTCCGCCGAGGGTGGCCGTGCGCTCGACGTGGGTTGTGGTCTGGGCGAACTGGCCGCGTATCTGGCGTCGGTGGGCTATGCCGTCGACGCCGTCGACTGGGCCGACAGCGGTCTCGCGCGGGCTCGCAGTGCGCACCCGCGGGGCGTGCGGTGGCTGCGGCTGGACGTGGAGAAGGACGACCTCGCCGCCTTGCACCGGGACGGCTACGACCTGATCACGCTCCGGCTCGTCTATCTTCCGCGACCGAACCCGGGTCATGGACGACCTCGGCCATCGGCTGAGGGAAGGCGGAGCGATCGTGGTGATCACACCGCTCGTCGCGACGACGCCCGAGGAGCGGCGGGGCGTCGCGTTGGACGAGACGCAGGTCGGCCTGCTGGGTGCCGGGTGGAAGCGGGTGGAGCGGTTCGACGCGCAGGGGCTGGCGGTGCTGATCCTGCGGGGCCGGATTCAACCGGGGGATTGAGGGTTGTCCGGCTATCGGCGCTGAACCGGCGGCCACGGGCGGTGAAAAGTCTCCGAAGTGACTTCAACGAAACACTTGAAGTCATGGATTCCCGAGAACAGATCCGAGGCACCATGGAGCGCCCCGCGCCGCAGCGCCGGTGGTGGACACTGCTGGCGGTGAGCGCGGCCCAGTTGCTCGTGGTGCTGGACGGAACGATCGTGAACATCGCGCTGCCCTCCGCGCAGAGCGCGCTCGGTATGTCCGACGCGAACCGGCAATGGGCGATCACCGCATACGCCCTGGCCTTCGGCGGGCTGCTGCTGATCGGGGGACGGGTCAGTGGCGCGCTCGGCCATCGGCGCGCGTTCGTCATCGGGCTGGTCGGCTTCGCCGCGTCGTCCGCGCTGGGCGGGGCTGCCGTGAACCCTGGGATGCTCTTCGGGGCCCGCGCCCTGCAGGGTGTTTTCGCCGCCGTACTCGCGCCCGCCGGGCTGTCGTTGCTGACCACGACGTTCACGGAGCCGCGCGAACGCGGCCGGGCGTTCGGCGTGTTCGCCGCGGTCGGTGCGGCCGGATCGGCCCTCGGGCTGGTCGCGGGGGGTCTGCTGACCGAGTACGCCAGCTGGCGATGGTGCCTGTACATCAACGTCCCGGTCGCCCTGCTCGCCGTGCTCGGCACGGCATTCGTGCCACCGGACCGCCCGGTTCGCGACGACGGACGGCTCGACATCGCGGGCGCCTTGCTCAGCGTCACCGGGTTCGCCGCCGTGGTCTACGCCTTCAACGAAGCCGAACCGCTCGGCTGGGGCGCGCCGAAGGTGGTGGCACTGCTGGCCGGTGGTGTCCTGCTGCTGGCCGTGTTCGCCGCCGTCGAGGCCCGGGCCGCCCGCCCGCTGCTGCCGCTGCGCGTGCTCGTGCACCGGGCCCGCGCCGGTGCGTTCCTCTCGATCACCCTGATGTTCGTCGCGATGTTCGGGTTCTACCTGTTCATGAGCTACTACACACAGACTCTCCTCGGCTATTCACCGGTCCAGGCGGGCCTGACGCTGATCATCAACGCGGTGGCCGCCCTGCTCGGCTCCACACTCATCGCCGGGAGACTGCACGGACGCGTCGCACCCTCGGCGCTGATCCTGCCCGGCCTGATCGCCGCGGCCGCCGGGATGTTCGTACTGACCCGCCTGACACCCCAGAGCACGGACATCCTGCCGCTCTACCTGGCACCCGCCCTGGTGCTCACCGGACTCGGCCTCGGCTGCGTCATGCCCCCGACCGCGAGCCTGGCCACCGCGGACATCGACCGGCACGACATCGGGGCCGCGTCGGCCGCCTACAACGCCGCCCAGCAGCTGGGCGCCGCACTCGGCACCGCGCTGCTCAACACCATCGCGGCCAGTGCCACGGCGTCCCACCTCGCGTCGGCCCCCGACGCCACGCCGATCGCGGCATCCGTCCACGGCTACACCACCGCCCTGACGGTGGGCTTCGGCATCCTCCTCGCCGCCGCGTGCGTCGCCGCGCCGCTGACCATGACCCGCACCGTACGGAAAACCAGAACCGGAGCCTAGTAGTGCTTTGTTAGCTGGTCTTGTCACGTTCGGTGTGTAGTAGTTCGCTGGTTGTATGAGGGCTGGGGAGCTTGCCGCGTGTCGGGGCCGGTTAGAGGAGTTCGCTTCCGAGCTGTTCGCGCCGTTGGTGCGGCGTGATCAGCGTGAGAAGGGCTTGCTGTATGTGCGGGGGCTGCTGTTGGACGGGCGGCGCAAGTCGATGCAGCCGATGGCCGAGCGGCTCGGGGCGGACCATCAGCAGTTGCAGCAGTTCATGACGTCCTCGACCTGGTCGGTCGGGGACGTGCGGGCCAGGCTGGCGTGGCGGGCCGTGCGGGTGGTCCGTCCGCAGGTGTGGGTGGTGGACGAAACCGGCTTCCCCAAGGACGGCACGGCCTCGCCGGGGGGCCCGCCAGTATTCGGGCACTTTTGGCAAGGTCGGCAACTGCCAGATCGGCGTCAGCGTCCACGCCGCTTCCGATGCTGCCTCGTGCCCACTGTCCTGGCGGCTGTTCCTGCCCACTGCATGGGACACCGCCGAGGCAGCCGCACGCCGCAGGGCCTGCCGGATCCCCGATGGCGAGCACCACCGCCCCAAGCGGGAACTCGCGCTGGAGATGCTCGACGAACTCGACGGCCAGGGCCTGCGGCCCGCCGCGCTGGTCGCAGACACGGGTTACGGCGCGAACGCCGACTTCCGGCACGGGCTGGAAGGCCGCGGGCTGGTCTATGTCCTTCAGGCCAAGGGCGAGATGACTGCTCATGCGGAAGGCTCCGAACCCCACCAGCCCGCCTGCGGTGGTCTCGGGCCCCGCCCGCTGCCCCGCTACCGCACCCGCCCACTGTCCCTACGCGACCATGTGCTGGCCGCTGGACGCCGCTACGGCCGGACCCTGACCTGGCGCAAGGGCTCCAAAGCAGCGATGAGCTCGCACTTCGTTCTCCTGCACGTCCGCCTCGCGGGTCGGCGGCCGAAGCCAGCCGCCGACGGGACGATCCCGCTCACCTGGCTGATCGCCCAGTGGCCCGAAGACGAGACGGAGCCGGTCAAGTACTGGATCTCGAACCTGCCCGCCGACATTCCCGCGAAAGATCTCATCCGCCTCGCGAAGTCCCGGTGGCGGATCGAGCACGACTACCGCGAGATGAAGACCGTCCTGGGGCTGGACCACTTCGAGGGCCGCTCCTTCACCGGCTGGCACCGGCACGTCACCCTCGTCACCGCCGCCCACTTGTTCCTGACCGAACAACGGAGGAGCCCAAAAGCCCCTGCCAGGGCCTGACCCTCTACCAGGCCCTGGACCTCCTCCAACACCTCATCGCCACCTGGACCGGCACCTGCCCCACCTGCCAACAGACCGTCCCCTGGCAGCCCTACGACACCACCTAACAAAGCACTACTAGGGCCTGTCGTGTGGTTTCTTGGGGGCGGGCGGGGGGGGGGGCGGATCCAAAACAAAA
>NZ_JBHWJI010000009.1:0-145766 GCF_042731515.1 Streptomyces sp. NPDC059850 | reverse complement strand
CCCGCCCAACAACCCCTCCCCCGTCACCCCCCCCTACCCCCCCAAAAAAACCACTTCTCGGGCGTGTTTTTTGTATACGGCCGGGCTCGCGTGGTCTGGCCTGATCCAAACGACAGACCCTAGAGCCGCCACGGTGGCCGGGGCCCTCGCAGGGAGCGGCGGCCGACCCATCCCTGACGGCGGCTTTGGCTACCGTTGATCGAAAGGCAGTCAAGGCTGGCGTGGAGGCAGTGATGAGGGTCGTGTTCGTGCACGGGGCGTGCGGGACGGGGCGTGGTGGTGGCACCGCACTGCCGAGCTGCTGCGGGAGCGAGGCGTGCCGAGCACGACCCCGGCGCTGCCGAGCTGCGGCGAGGCGGGCCCGCCCGGAGGCGCCAGCGGTCCGGGGCTGTCCGAGGACGTCGCGGCCGTGCGGCAGGCGCTGCTGACAGCGAAAGGCCGACCGTTGTGGTCGCCCACAGTTACGGCGGCATCGTCACCGCGGAAGCCGCCGCGGGCACTTTCGGGGTGCGTCCGGAGCTGCTCGTGGACACCTTCCTGCAGGATTGCGACCCCGAGGTCCAGGTGCGGGCGGCGGACCACCTCGCCCGGCAGAGCGTGCGGGTGACCGGGCAGCCGGTCGGGGCGGCCGCGTGGCAGCAGGTGCCCTCGACGTACCTCGTCTGCGCCCAGGACCGGGGCACCCCGCCACGCCTGCAGCGCGAATTCGCCCGCCGGGCCGGGAGCGTTGTCGAACTCGACGCCGGCCACCACCCGTTCCTGTCCCAGCCCGCCACGGTCCGGGACCTGCTGCTGAGCCTGTGACGGCAGCCTCAGCGTTGTATGTCGCTGTCGAGCCCGCCGGAGCCGTCGAGGTTTCCGTCGAGCGCGGCCGCGTACGCCTCCTCGGGCTGTTCCCCCTGGAGGACGGTGCCGCCGCGGAATCGGACGACGGGGATCGAGTCGGCGTCGATGCCGAGGTCGCGTACGCGGGCGAGCGCAGCGCGCAGCTCGTCCGCTCCGGTATCGGCGTCGTCCGTCACGACGCCGGTCTCGGCGGCGAGACGGGTCAGGGTGAGGCGGTCGGAGAGGCGCAGGCCGTCGGTGAAGTAAGCCCGGAACAGCCGCTCCGCCATCTGCTCGCCGCGGCCCTGGGCGGAGGCCTGGGCGAGGATGCGGTGGGCGTCGAAGGTGTGGGTGAACATGGCCCGCCGGAAGTCCAGCCGCAGGCCGTCCGCGGCGCCGAGGGTGGTGTCGGAAGCGATCTGCTGGGCGGTCGCTTCGCCGAAGAGCCGCTTGTGGACCTCGAAGAGCGGCTCACCGGCGGCGGGGGCGTCCGGCGCGGCCTGGAAGGGGAGGAAGACCAGCTCGACGTCGCCGCGGTGGCGGTGGACGGCGCGCCGGAAGCGGGTGAATCCGATGTAGCAGCGAGCGCAGACGAGGTCGAGGGCGAGCTCGGCGCGTTGTGCCGTCATGGGTGTTCCGTTCTCCGGGAGGGTTACCAGGGGAGAGGGCCGGTGGCGGAGAAGTAGCCGCCAGTGGGGCCGTCGGCGCCGATCGTGGCCAGGCGGACGATGATGTCGGCGCCCTCGGCCACGGTCCGCGACCCGGCGTGCCCGTTGAAGCCGGTCGCGGTCAGGCCGGGGTCGACGGCGTTGAACCTGATGTGCGGGCAGGCGTGGGCGTACTGCGCGGTGATCATGTTGAGGGCGGCCTTCGAGGAGCCGTACGACAGCGCGGGGATCCAGTCAGGTACGTCCGCCGCGCGGGCGGCGGGGTCGGCGGCGGCGGCGATGGACCCCAGCCCGCTGCTCACGTTGACGACGACGGGCGCCTCGCCCGCCTCCAGCAGCGGCAGGAAGGCGCGGACGACCCGTACGGGGCCGAAGACGTTGGTGTCGTACACCGTCAGCAGGTCGTGGGCGGTGACCTCGGCGGCGGGGCGTGCGGGCCCGGCGATCCCGGCGTTGTTGACCAGGACGTCGAGACGGCCGGTGCATTCCCGGACCAGCTCGGCCGCCGCCCGTACGGAGTCCTCGCAGGTGACGTCGAGGGGAACGGTACGGGCCCCGGCCCGCTCACCGCGCGCTCCCACGTACACGGTGTACCCGGCCTCGGCCAGCCGCCGTGCGGTCTCCGCGCCGAGGCCTCTGGTGGCTCCGGTGACAAGTGCTGTCCTCATGCGGCCAGCCTCGGCGCCGGGACGACGGACAGGAAGGGCCCCGCTCTTCCTGGGAACGGGGGTACCAGGCTGGGCCAGCGACTCCGGGCCGATACTGGGGCGATGAGCGACGGCCTGGACGACGAACTCGGCGCGGCGCTGCGCCGCTGGCGGGACCGGCTGGACGCGGCGGCGGTCGGCCTCCCCACCGGGGGCGTCCGCCGGGCGCCGGGGCTGCGCCGCGAGGAGGTGGCGCTGCTCGCCGGGGTGTCCGTCGACTACGTCATCCGCTTGGAGCAGGGGCGGGCCACCGCGCCGTCGGCGCAGATCGTGGCCGCCCTCGCCCGGGCGCTGCGGCTGTCGGAACCGGAGCGCCGCCATCTGTTCCTCCTGGCAGGCCAGCCGCCGCCCGCCGCCGCCCGCATCACGGCCCGGCTCACCCCCGGCGTACGGCGGCTGCTGGACCAACTGGCCGGCCCGGTGGGCGTGTACGACGCGGCGTGGACGCTGATCGCCTGGAACCCGCTGTACGCGGCGCTCCAGGGCGACCCGTCCGGTCGCCCGGAGCGGGAGCGCAATGTGCTGTGGAGCCACTTCACCGGAGGGCCGCACCGGGTGCGGCACACCCCCGAGCAGGAGGCCCGCTTCGAGGTGGCGGCGGTCGCCGACCTGCGGGCGGCCTGTGCCCGCTACCCCGCCGACACGGGCCTGCGATCGCTGATCGCCGCGCTGAGGACCGCCAGCGGCCGGTTCGCCCGCCTGTGGGACTCCCATGCCGTCGGCAGCCACACGATGGACACCAAGACTGTCCATCACCCCGACATCGGCCCGCTCACTCTCGACTGCGACGTTCTCGGCGTGCCCGACAGCGACCTGCACGTCGTCCTGTGCACCGCCGCGCCGGGCAGCGAGGCCGCCGCCAAGCTGGCCGTCCTCACTCCAAGTCGCCTGGCAGCGCCCTGAGTTGCGGTTCAGCTCGATCTTCGGTCGTCACACTGTGGGCCTGAGGAGCCCGGCGGCCACCAGCCCCGCCAGGCCCAGGTCCATATCGGTGAGCCGACCGCTCAGGATATGGGCCACGTACTGATCCCGCGGCAGCGTGATCGGCTCGACGAACTCCTCGGCGTCCGGAGTGGGTTCCGCGACCTTACGGCAATCCCGGGCCAGTGCCGCGTATCGCACGTGGGTGGCGTAGGAGGCCAGATAGGTGGTCGCGACGACTTGGAGCGAACCGGCCTCGTATCCCGTCTCCTCCAGCAGCTCGCGCGCCGCGCCGGCCACGACATCCTCGCCGTCGGCGACCAGACCGCCGGGCAGTTCCGCCAGTACCGCGCCCGGCCCGGGCCGGTACTGGCGCACCAGGATGCCCTGCCCATCCTCCGCCAGCGCGACCACGGCGACCGTGCGCGGGCCCACCAGAATGTCCCAGTCGGATTCCCGGCCGTCGGGCTGAACGTAGGTGCGGCATCGCACCGTCAGGTATCCGGCCGGTCGAGCACGCTCGCTCTTCAGCGTCCACGCCAACGTATCGGGCTCTGCGGCAGTCACGTTCGGCATCCTATGCGCCGCAGGGCGTGACCGCCCGGGTGTACGTCCCCGGGACGATGCCACGTTGCCCGGCGGCGTCAGGGAACTGGCTCGACCTCCAGGTAGCGGTGGCGGCCACGGCCGCGGTACTCCAGGGCCTCCCAGCCCAGCCCGCGCAGCACCCGCGCGCAGTTGCCCAGCTCCTCCGCCGCCGCGTACGCGGCGCCACTTCCCGCAGGCCCCAGCCACTCGACCCGTACCACCCCCGCCTGCTCGGCCTCGCCGCAGCGGTATCCGGTCGCCAGCCGGTGGCCGTCGGCGCCGAGCGCCGAGGGCGGGATGCCCGCCGCCTCCAGGGAGATGGCCACGGCCCGTACCGGCTGGTGCCGTTCCCAGGCGGCGGGCCGCTCGGTGTTCATCAGCCGCCGGATCTCCAACAGGCCGTCGAACGCCGCCCGCACCGCCGCCGCCCGCTCCCGGGTGTCCGCGTCGAGGGGCTGTTCGTCGCCCGTAGCCGCCTCGAACTGTGCCCTGTCGCCGCTGTCCGCCGTCACCGGCCACGTCCACGCGCGAGGCGGAATCCCACGTCGTCCACCCGGAAGGTCGGGTGGCTGCGGCGCCGTACGGAGGCCCGGCAGCTCCAGTGCTCATCGAACCAGCCGCCGCCACGGAGGACTCGGTAGGTGCCGTAGACCTCGGCGTCGTAGAGGTCCCAGCACCATTCCCAGACGTTGCCGAGCATGTCGTGCAGGCCCCATGCGTTGGGCTGCTTGTCTCCCACGTCGTGGAGCCGGTCGTGCGAATTGCCGCGGTGCCAGGCGATGTCGTCGAGCGGCCCGTACCGTGGCCCGGCCGTACCGGCACGGCACGCGTACTCCCATTCGGCTTCGCTCGGCAGCCGGTACCCGTCGGAGGAAGCGTCCCACTCCACATCCTCGTCAGAGAGGTGGTACGCGGGCGCGAACCCGTCGCGCTGGGACAGGGCGTTACAGAACCGCACCGCGTCCCGCCAGGAAACGCCCTCGACGGGTGACGCGTCCGCGTGGGCGGTGCTCGGCCGCCCGCCGGTGACCTGGGCGTACAGCGCCTGGGTCACCGGATACACACCGAGCTGGTACGGCGCGAGCCGGACCGGCCAACTGCGCTGGGTGCGCCGGTCGGACAGCGTCACCTGCCCCGGCGGGATGTCGATCATCTCGTGCCCTGCGCTCGCGTCCACGCCCAGACGGTACCGGCTGGACGTCTGCGGCTTGATTCCCTATTTTTCCTACTGGGTTAATAGGGAAGCATGGCGCATGGTTTTCGCCGGATGAATGAGGAGCGCGCGTGACGGTCGTGGAAGCGGTAACGGAGACACCCGACCGCGCGCGGTGGCTGCATATCGCCCGGGAGGCGGCGGACGACCTGGCCACCGACGCGGTGGTCCGCGACCAGGCCGGGAAGACGCCGTTCGACGAGGTCGCGCGGCTGCGGGAGGCGGGGCTGCTGTCGCTGCTGATCCCCGTGGAAAGCGGGGGCGGCGGCGCGGACTGGCCCACGGCGCTCGCCGCCGTACGGACGATCGCCGCGGCCGACGGGGCGATCGGCCAAGTGCTCGGCTGCCACTATCTGCTCTCCTCCAGCGCGCGCTTCTTCGGCGGACCCGGCATCGCCGCCCGCGTCGAGCGGGAGTCCGCGGCGGGCCAGTGGTGCTGGGGCGGCGGGCTGGCCTCCGTGGAGCCGCGGCTGACGCTGACCCCCGGGCCGGACGGCTATGCGCTGCACGGGCGCCAGGGGTACGCCACCGGCGTCCTGGTCGCCGACCGCCTCGCGGTCCGCGCCGACCACTCCGAGACGGGCGAGCCGCTGGCCGTGCTCGTCGACGCGGCCCGGCCGGCGTGGTGTCCGGGGGCGATGGCGGGGAGACCTTCGGCCAGCGGCTGGCGGCGGGCGGGAGCGTGGAGTTCGACGCGGTGGCGGTCGAGCGCGACGCGGTCCTCGGCCCGCTCTCCCCGGACGACGGCACCCTGTCGCCCTTCGCCGGGCTGTCCGCGCCGACCGGACGCCTGGTCTCGGCGCAGATCTGTCTCGGGATCGCCCAGGGGGTGCTCGCCGAGGCCCGCGAGTACAGCAGGGCCGTGGACGTGCCGTGGCAGCTGGACGGTCCGTCGTACAGCTCGCCCCGTAACCCGTACGTGCTGACGACCTACGGCGAGCTGACCGTCGCCACGTTCTCCGCGTCCGCGCTCGCCGACCAGGCGCTGGAGGCGCTGGACGCGGGGCTCGCGCGCGGCGAGGACCTCACCGACGACGAGTGCGCCGAGATCACCATGCTGGCGGCGGCCGAGGCGGCCGCCGCCGGTGCCGCGCAGGACGTCACGGCCCGCGCGCTGGACGTCCTCGGGGCCCGCTCCGCCGCCTCGGCGTACGGCTTCGACCGCTTCTGGCGCAACGTACGCACCCACACCCTCTGCGTGCCGGTCGCGCCCCGGCTCCAGGAGGTGGGGGACTACTTCCTCCATGGCGAGCACCCTCCGTTCGCCCTGCCCTTTTGATCGCCATGCGTCCCGGTGGCGGATAATCACCGCATGCGGATCTCTGCGAAGGCGGACTATGCGGTGCGGGCGGCTCTGGAGCTGGCGGTGGCGGTGGACGGTGTCTCCGTCAAGGCCGAGGCGATCGCCGCGTCGCAGGGCGTGCCGCACAAGTTTCTCGAAGGGATCCTCGGCGATCTGCGCCGGGGCGGGCTGGTGGTCAGCCAGCGCGGCGGGAACGGCGGCTACCGGCTGGCCCGCCCCGCCGACGAGATCACGATCGCCGATGTGATCCGCGTGGTCGACGGGCCCCTGGTCTCCGTCCGGGGCGTGCGCCCGCCCGAGCTGTCGTACCGCGGCCCGGCGGAGTCGTTGCTGCCGCTGTGGATCGCGGTGCGGGCCAACGTCCGCAAGATCCTCGGGGAGGTCACCCTCGCCGAGGTCGCCGCCGCCGAGCTGCCCGACCAGGTCCTGGACCTCGCCGAGGACCCCGAGGCGTGGACGAACCCGTAGCCAGTCCGTCAGCCAGTCCGTGGGACACCCCTTGACGTGACTCGCGGGGCGCTCGACACTCCTCGGGAGGGATTCCTAGCGGATAGGTGGGGAATGATGGGGCCAGGGCAGGCGGCCGCCGGTCACGCGGTCCGCGCGCATCGGCCATCTCCCCTTCTGACCTCTCCTCTTCTGACGTCCCGCCGCCACATCGACCTGCTGCGCGTCTGCAGCGCCGCAAGTCTGCCCTTCTGATCCGGCAGGCCTTCGCGGGCACCTGACAGCGTCGTCACGCGGCGAAGCGCGAACCCCGCCGCCGCGCCCACCGCAGGCCATTCACCGTACGTCTCACCACCAGCGAAGAACACGATCTGGGGAGAAACGTGTCCGTCACACCTGGGAAAGCCGCGCAGTCCTCGCTGTCCGTCGCATCGTTCCGGGGCAGGATCGGCCGGGACGCACGCAGTGGACACTACGCCGTGCCGCGCCGCTACCGCCTCCACCTGGCGCTGTCCTGCCGCCACTGTCTGCGGATCGCCATCACCCACAGCCTGCTCGGCCTGGAAGACACCCTTCCGGTGACCCTGTTGCCCGCCGTGCCCGACGGACCGGACGGCGGACACTCCGCCCTGCGTCTGATGTACGAGGCCAGCTCGCACCGCTACGCCGGGCCGACGGCGGCGCCGGTGCTCAGCGACGACTGGTCGGGCAGGATCGTCAGCACCCACGCCCCCGACATCCTGCGCGACCTGGACCGCCGCTTCGGCAGCGGGAGCCCGGACCGCGCGGTGCTCCACCCGTCCGGCACGGAGCGGGAGATGGAGGCGATCGCGCACCTCTGCGAGCACGGCATCAACGAGGCCGTCCAGCGCGCCGGACAGCCAGGTGCCGACGACGCGCCGCGCGATGCCGCGCTCAGCACCGTGTTCTGCGCGCTGGACGCGCTGGAGCGGCGGCTTGCGACCCGGGACCACGTCCTGGGCGACGCGCTGACCGCCTCCGATGTGCAGGTGTGGGTGACCCTGGTGTGGCTCGACACCGTGCACCGGCAGCACCTGGACGCCGCCGCGGTGCACCGCATTACGGAGCATCCGCACGTGTGGGCCTACGCCCGGCGGCTGGCCGCCCACCCGGCGTTCGGCCCCCACCTCGACCTCGACGGCATCGCCCGCCGCCACCACGCGCACTGCCGGGGCCTGGAGGCGGCCGGAGCGGCGGTGCAGATCCTGGACTGGGCGGCACACACCCGGACCAGGACCCCCGTCGAGCCCGGCTGACCCCCGTAGCGCCCGGCTGACGCCACGTCACGGGCCGCTCCGCGCGCGCCTCACCGCCGTAGCCGGGCGCGCAGGGCGGCCCCCTGTCCGCGCAGCCGCTGCACCGGAGTGGGCGGCAGCGTACGGGCGGCCCCGCGCGCGTAGTGGCGCTCCACGTAGAACTGCCCGGCGCTCAGCACCGTGGTGACGGCGATGTACCAGACGGTGGCGACCATCAGCAGCGGGATGACCTGGTACGTCTGGTTGTAGACCAGCTGCACCGAGTAGAGCAGGTCGTGCACGGCCAGGACACTCACGATGCTGGTGCCCTTCAGGGTGCCGATCAGCATGTTGCCCGCCGTCGGCACGATGGAGCGCATCGCCTGCGGCACGACGATCCGGCGCAGCGTGCGCCCCCGCCCCAGGCCCAGCGCCTGGGCCGCCTGGGTCTGGCCGGGGTCCACGGAGAGGATGCCACCGCGCACCACTTCGGCGGCGTACGCGGCCTCGTGCAGGGTCAGTCCGATGACCGCGGTGAGCGCGGGGCCGAACAGGTTGACGGTCTTGACGGTGATGAACTGGGGACCGAAGGGAATGCCGACGCCGAGCGTCGGGTAGAGGGCGCCGATGTTGAACCAGAACAGCAGCTGGACCAGCAGCGGTGTGGACCGGAAGATCCACACATAGCCCCAACTCAGCGTCGCCAGCACGGGGTTGACGGACAGCCGCATCACGGCCAGCAGGGTGCCGAGCAGAAAGCCCAGCACCATGACCACCGCGGTCAGCCACAGGGTCAGCAGCAGCCCGCCCAGTACGGCGGTGGTGGTGAAGTAGCGCCCGACGACGTCCCATTGGAACGCGGGGTTGCGGACGACGGAGTTGACCACCATGGCGAACACCAGCAGCGCGACGGCCGCGGTGAACCACCGGCCGGGGTGTCGGCGTGGCACGATCCGCGGCAGGTCGACCGGTTCCGGATGCTTGCGCGCGGACACGGTGGCGGGGGCGGTGACATCGGAAGGCGTGGCCATCTGAGGGCTCTCCGGGGGAGGGGGCGCGGGCGTGGGCAAGAGACCCCTGGCGGCACGGATGCGGCCAGGGTGGGGCTTCATCACGCTCGCCGCGTCCCTCAACGCGGCCGGAGCTGGTCCAAGGGTGATGCTATGTGGCGACAGCGTGCAAATGTCAACGTGGACCCGGTCCGCCATCCGAGCACCGGTTGACGCGACGCCGTTCCTCCTGCTCAATTAGTCCCATGACTGCCCAGCTGCGCTTGGTCTCCCGCGACCACATCGACTTCGGTCGTGTGTGGTCCGCGATGTGTTGCGCCTGACTCGGCAGCGGGCTGTCCGACCGGCCCTTTCCCTCCCTCGGTGACCCCGTCGCGGGCCGAGTTCTTCCTCGCATGACCGCCGTCCCCGGGCGCTGACCCGGGGTACGAACGGTTCCGCGTACCCGGACACGCGCTGCCTCCGCACCTCTCCGGCCTCATCACGCTGATCTTCCGTCATATACGGCTCCAACAGCGGTAGTCCGCCCCGATCGCGGGACACCTACGCCCCTTTTCCGAAAGGCCCCACGCATGCCTGTGGAATTCCTCGGCATCGCCGCCACCCATGACGGCTCCGAGACCACCCCGCGCTCCGGCGCCGCCTTCGACAAGGACTACACGCTCCGGCTCGCCCGGGCGCACGAGGACCACGGCTGGGACCGGGTGCTCTTCGCCTACGGCTCCGGATCGCCGGATCCCGCCCCGGCCGCCGCGTACATCGCCAGCAGGCTGGACCGCCTGGGGATCCTGCTCGCCCACCGGCCCAACGTCTCGTACCCCACGTACGCCGCGAAGACCTTCGCCACCCTCGACCAGATCAGCGAGGGTCGGCTCACGGTGCACTTCATCACCGGTGGCAACGACCACGAGCAGGGCCGGGAGGGCGACACCCTCACCAAGGACCAGCGCTATGAGCGCACCCGCGAGTACATCCGGATCGTGAAGAAGATCTGGACGGCCCGCGAGCCCTTCGACCACGAGGGGGAGTACTACCGCTTCCACGACTTCGTCAGCGATGTCCGTCCCGTGCAGCAGCCCAGGCCCGGGGTCTCCTTCGGCGGCTCCTCCCCGGCGGCATACGCGGCCGGGGGAGCGGAGGCCGACATCTACTGCCTGTGGGGCGAGCCCCTGGAGAAGACCGCCGAACAGATCGAGGCGGTGAAGGCGGCCGCGCGGGCGGCGGGCCGCAGCGATGTCCCGCGCATCCAGGCGGCCTTCCGGCCGATCATCGCCCCGACCGAGGAACTGGCCTGGGAGAAGGCCCACCGCACGGTCGGCGCGATCCGCGCGCGGCGCGAGGCGGGGCTCGTACGGCACCACCGGAGCGGCGCCCCCGAGAACACCGGCTCCCGGCGGCTGATCGACATCGCGGAGCAGGGCGAGCGCTACGACCGCGCGCTGTGGACCCCGACCGCCGCCGCCACCGGTGGCGCGGGCAACTCCAACGCCCTGGTCGGCACCCCGGAGACGGTGGCCCAGGCGCTGCTGGACTACTACGACCTGGGCGTCGACATCCTCTCGGCCCGGGGCTACGACCTGCTGGGCGACGCCATCGACTTCGGGCGCCACGTCATCCCGATCGTGCGCGAGGAGGTCGTCAAGCGCGACGCCGAGCGCGCCGCTCAGCATGATGGTGAGCGCGCCGCGCGCGGATCGCAGCCCCTCGCGGCGGTGCGCGCATGACCGCTGTCACGCAGGGTCCGGCCACCGGGCTGACCGTCGTCACCGTCGAGGTCGGCGACCCGCGCGTGGCGCCGCTGCTGCGTGAACTGGGCGACGAGTACTCCAGCCGCTACGGCAAGGACGCCCACGCCGAGCTGGCCCGGTACCCCGACGAGGAGTTCACCGCCCCGCACGGTGGCGTGCTGCTCCTGCTGCTGGAGCACGGGGAGCCGGTCGCGGGCGGCGCCTTCCGCCGGTACGACGCGACCACGGCCGAACTGAAGCGGATCTGGACCCACTCCGGCCACCGCCGCCGGGGCCTCGCCCGCCATGTCGTGGCCGAACTGGAGCGCGAGGCAGCGGCCTTCGGCTACCGGCGGATCTACCTGACGACGGGTCCGCGTCAGCCCGAGGCGCGCGGTCTGTACCTCGCCACCGGCTACACACCGCTGTTCGACACCGAGGCCGACCCGGAGACCATCGGCCCGCTCCCGTTCGAGAAACACCTCGCCGCCGGCGCGCGTACCACCGCCGACGGCCGCATCCGAAAGGCATACGCCCCGTGAACCACCCCCGCAGGAGACCGCGCCTCCGCCCGGCCGTGACCGCGACCGCTCTCCCTCTGACCGTGGCGCTGGCGCTGTCCGGCTGCGGCTCCGGCTCCACCGGCGGGACCTCGGCGGCGGGCGCAGCGTCCCCCGCGCCGACCGGCAACCCGGTCGCCGCCGTGCACAAGGTCGACTCCGTCGCCGCCCTGCTCCCCGCCGACGTCAGGAAGTCCGGCAAGCTGCGCATCGGCAGCTCGGTCGGCGGACCTCCGGGCGCGTACTACCCGGGAGGGGCGGGCGGGAAGCCGGTCGGCCAGGACATCGACCTCGCGGACGCGGTGGCCAAGGTGCTCGGCGTCGAACTCCAGCGCCAGGACGCCTCGTTCGAGACGATCCTGCCCGCGCTCGGCAGTGGCAAGTACGACGTCGGGACCGGCAACTTCGGCGTGACCGCCGAGCGCCTGAAGACGATCGACTTCGCCACGTACATCAACGACGGCCAGGGCTTCGCGGTGAAGAAGGGCAACACCGCGCTCGGCAAGGGCAAGGTGACCGACCTGACCCGGCTGTGCGGCCGGACCATCGGCACCGGCGCGGGCACCACCTTCGAGGCGACCCTCGAAGCGCGGAAGAAGGTGTGCTCCAAGGCGGGCAAGAAGCCGTACGACGTGAAGGTGTTCTCGGAGAACGGCGCCCTCCTCACCGCGCTCCAGCAGGGCCGGATCGACGTGGAGATGTCCACCATCAACGGCCTCCGCCACCAGGCGGCACAGCAGGCCGCGCAGACCACCTTCCTCGGCGAGTACCACCGCCTCGACGTGGGCTTCGCCTTCAAGAAGGGATCGCGGCTCACCCGGGCCTTCCAGGCCGCCGTCAACGAGCTGATCAAGGACGGTGTCTACGCCCGGATCCTCGACAAGTGGGGCACCGGCCCCTCCGCGATCAAAACGTCGCAGATCAACCCGCCCGAACACCCCTCGTAAGCCGGAACACCCCCCCCGTAATCCCGAACCCGTAAGAGGCGAACAACCTCGCCGGGCCGAATCGCGTCTTGATCGGCAGCGGACGCGCGGCGGACAACCCGGCGGGGGGTTGTTTCCGACCCGCTATGCACTGAGTGTATAGCGGTGGTGGACAGAAAGGTGGCGCGCGCCCGGGAGATCGAGAACGGAAAGGCACCCATGTACGGCAAGGCATTCGCCCCGGAGTACCAGGGCTCCCTCACCACCCTGTCCGTGAACTCTTCGCTGGTCGACGTACTGGCCGCGGGCAGAGAGGAGTTGCGGGCGGCCGAGCGGAGCGGCTGCCCGCGTGAGACGGCACGGGTGGGGCTCGCGGTGGCCGAGGCCCACCGCAGGCTGGGAAACGTGACGGATGCCGACCGCGAGTGGAAGGCCAGCTATCGGGCGGCCCGTGCGGCGGGGGACGCCGGGGCGATGGCGTGGGCGCTGTGGAGCGGCGGCACCCTCGCCCGGCAGCGGGGCGCGCTGGCGCTGGCGTGGCGGCTGCTCGGGTTCGCGGCCGAACTCGGCGAACAGGGAGGGGACATCCTCGCCCGCGGTTACTCGCTCGCCGGTTTGGCCGAGACGGGCCGTATCCAGGGGGATTACGAGGCCGTGAGCGCGCTGCACGAGCAACTTCTCGCCGAGGCGCGGGAGCGCGGCGAGGCACGGCACACCGTATGGGCGCTGGAGGGGATCGCCCAGATGCATCGCAACACCGGGTCGTACGACACGGCGTACGCGATGTTCGAGGAGTCCGCGGCGATCGCCGCGCAGGCAGACGACCGGCGCGGCCACGCCTGGGCGCTGCGGGGCCTGGCCGACATCGTCTCCGTACGCGACGGGGACGCGGACCGTGCGCTGGACCTGCTGGCCGAGGCGGAAGTGACGTGTCGCGCGATGAACCTGATGAGCGCGCTCGCCTACAACCACAAGATGCGCGGCAATGTGCTCTACCGCGCGGGCCGCTGCGCGGAGGCGCGTGATGTGTACCAGCAGGCCCTGGACGAGTTCCGTGCCATGAGCGAGCCGCGCGGCGAGGCCCTGGCCCGGCTGGGGCTCGTCAAGTCCCTGGCCCGGCTGGGGCGTGACCGCGCCCTGACGGCCGCCGACCTGGACGAACTGGCCGGTGTGCTGGACCGGATCGGACTGCGGCACGCCCGCCGGATGGTGGACCGGGCACGGGTGGAGTTCGGCATCTCGGAGGACGAGGCGGGGGCGACGGTGGCGGTGGCCCCCGAACCCCCGAGGGTGGCCGCCACTGTCTGACGCGAAAGCCACCGGCCCCGGCCCCGGAACGACCGGGACAGGGGCCGGGGGAGCCGATGGCTTATATGGAAGCCTGGTCGTTGTCCTTCATCGCACCCCAGCCGTGCCACCGCTCGACCTCGACCCAGGCGCTGGTCCGGGGGCGGTCCCGGTCCGGGTAGGGGCCACCGGTGTAGTGGGTGGCGATGCGGTCGATGTCGGCCAGGCCCTCGTCCTCGCGCATCTCCACGACCCGCCCGATGAGGGTGATGTGGGTGTACCAGTTGTGCTCGTCCAGGACGGTGAGGGTCACCCGGGGATCGCGGCGCAGGTGCTTCAGCCGGACCCGGCCGTCGTCCAGGTTGACCAGGACCCGGCCGTCCTCCCACACGTACCAGGTGGGAGTGGACACGGGGGTGCCGTCCGAGCGCACGGTGGCCATGACGGCCGGATTGGGGCGGCGCAGCAGGGCGGCGGCCTCGGGCGGCAGCGGCGGCTTGGACATGGGAACTCCTTGCTGACGGGTGGCGGGGCGAGAGGTGTCCGGTGGCAGGCCCCGCACTGCCCGGATGGTACGTGACCGGGCGCGCCCGGGCCCAGGAAAGCGTCCGGGGTCAGCGCGCGTGCGTTTGGCGGGTGCCGCGGTAGGTGACGGCCACCAGCGTGACCACGGCCAGCACGGCGGCGCCGAGGAGGATCGCGGGCGTGGAGAACACCGCCGTGCACAGGGTGATGACATAGGGGGCGAGGAAACCCAGGTAGGCCAGCGTCCAGAAGTACGAGGTCAGGCGCGCCAGCTGATGCGGCGGCGCGAGGGCGGCGACCTCGGTGAGGCCGTACGCGACGCACAGCCCGTAACCGGCGCCGAGCACGACCGAGGCGAGCAGGGCGACCACCGGCTGCGCCTGCGCGGCGGCGAGCGCCGAGATCAGCAGCCCGAGGGCGACGGCGGCCAGTCCGGTCGCCCCCGTGGCGACCCGGTGCCGGGCGGCGAGCGACCGCGCGAACGGTGCCACGAGGATGCCCGCGCCCGGGGTGACGGCGGTGATCACCCCGGCGTACACGGTCTCCCAGCCCTTCAGCTCGGCGTCGACCAGCCCGGGCAGCGTGGCGAACGCCACCGCCGGGGCGATGAACACCCACGGCGCCACCGGGGCGACCATCCGGCGGAACTCACGCGCCGGGGCCGTGCCGGAGTGGACCGTGCCGGAGTGGGCCGTGTCCGAGTGCGCCGGGGAGGAAGGGGCCGGGGACGACTCGGGGGTGCGGGCGGCCAGCAGCGCGGCGACGGCGGAGAGGACCAGATGCGGGAGGTAGGCGGTGACCATGGGCTGCGGAGCCCACTGGGCGATCAGCGAAGCGGCGAGACCGCCGGTCGCGAAGCCCGCGGACAGGAACAGTCCGGAACGGCGGGCCGCCACCCCCGGGTTGGGCGCGGTGCCGTGCGGCGGCGAGGACAGTTCCTTGATCCAGGCGCTGCCCGCCGCCAGCAGGGCGCCCGCGCCGATCCCGGTCAGAAAGCGCCCGGGCCACAGGAAGGCGGCGGCGCTGGGGCCGACCATCAGCAGGCAGGTGGCCAGCGCCGATGTGCCCAGCGCGAGGAAGACGACGGGCCGGCGTCCCCGCCGGTCGGCGAGCGGCCCGCCCAGCAGCAGACCGGGAATGAGCCCCAGGACGTAGATGCCGAACAGGGCTGTCGTGTCGGCCGTGGTCAGGCCCAATTCGTCGCGGTAGGCGCCCAGCAGGGCGGAGAACTGGTTGGCGCTCCAGCCGGAGGCCGTCATCACCCAGCCCGCCCGCAGCCAGTGCCGGGGCGCGGGCGCGGCGGTGTCCGGGGGAGGGGCGGGAGCGGAGACCGAGGGGGGAGCGGTGGTGGCGGCGTGCTTGCTCATACCGGCCGTTGTACGGGCCGGTCGGCGCCCGGCGCCGCCTCCGTTCAGAAATCCTGAACGCCGTCGTGACCACGTGCGACACGGTCGTATCGTGGCCGGTATGGATCTGCGCAAGCTGTCCTCGTTCCTGGCGGTGGTCGAGGAGGAGCACTACGGCCGGGCCGCCTCCCGGCTCTTTCTGTCACCGGCCGCCGTCACCCAGCATGTGCAGCAGCTGGAGCGGGATTTCGGCACCCGGCTGCTGGACCGCGGCAGCGGACCCGTCGTGCCGACCGTCGCCGGGCGGCGGCTCGTCTCCCACGCCCGGACCCTGCTCGCCGCCGCGAACGCGGCCGTCGAGGACGTGACCGAGGCCGCCCTCGCCCCGACGAGGGGGATCGGCACCCTGCGGGTGGGCATCATGGGCCACGGCTCGGCCGAGGTCACCCCCGCCGCCGTCAGCGCCTTTCGCCGAGCCCGGCCCGAAGTGCCGCTGGAACTCGTCCAGTTGACCTTCACCGAACACATCAGCGCGCTGCGCGAGGACCGGGTGGACGTGGCCTTCGTACGGCCCGCCTTCGCGGCCGAGGGCATCGACGTGGACCTCATCACCACGGAACAGCGGATCGTGGCGGTCCCGGCCCGCTCCGCCCTCGCGGACGCCGCCGGAACCGGTGTCCGGCTGGCCGACGTCATCGACCTGCCCTATCTGCAGCTGCCGCCGCACACACCGCGCAACTTCACCGACTACCTGTACTTCGAGACCGGCGAACGCCGCGCGCCCGACTGCGCCCTCACGCCTCAGGACGTCCTCACCAGCGTGGCGGCGGGCCGTGGCGCGGGCTCGGGGCTCGCCTCGTTCGCCCGCTACTACCGCTGGCCGGGCGCCCGGTACGTACCGGTGCTGGACGCACCCCGCGCGCACAGTGTCCTCGCCACCCGCACTACCGACACCAACCCCGAAGTGCGCATCTTCCGCGCCCTGACCGTGGCGCTGGCCCGTGAGAGGGGAATCGTGGCCGGGTAGCCCGCCGAGGGCGTATGGATTGACATGTTCACGACATCTTTCTATGGTCCAGGCCAACGAGCATGGAAGAGGTCATCGGATGCGACGAACCAGAACCGCCCTGCTCAGTGTTCTCGCCCTGCTGGCCGGACTGCTGAGCCTCCAGCTCACCGGCCCGGCCCCACGCGCCACCGCCGCGCCGACCACCTTCACCCACCCCGGAGTGCTGGTGAGTCGTGGCCAACTCGACTACGCACGGACCAAGGTGCAGGCCGGTCAGCAGCCCTGGAAGGCCGCGTACGACGGCATGATGGCCAGCTCCTACGCCTCACTGTCGCGCACCCCGAAGCCACGCGCCGTCGTGGAGTGCGGATCGTCGTCCAACCCCAACTACGGCTGCACCGACGAGCGTCAGGACGCCATCGCGGCCTACACCGACGCGCTCGCCTGGTACTTCACCCGGGACAGCAGATACGCCAAGAAGGCCATCGAGATCATGGACGCCTGGTCGGCGACCATCACCGACCACACCAATACCAACGCCCCGCTGCAGACCGGCTGGGCCGGATCCACCTGGCCACGGGCCGCCGAGATCATCAAGTACACGTACGACGGCGGCTGGCCGAACGCGGGCCGCTTCGCGACCATGCTGCGCGATGTGTATCTCCCCGAGGTGATCAGCGGCGCCGAGACCAAGAACGGCAACTGGCAGCTGGTCATGACCGAGGCGGCGATCGGCATCTCCGTCTTCATCGAGGACCGCACCAGCTACGACAAGGCCGTGAACACCTACCTCGCCCGCGTCCCGGCGTACGTCTATCTGACCAGCGACGGCGATCTGCCCAAGCCGCCCGCGAACAGCAGCATCGACACCAAGGCCGAGATCATCAAGTACTGGCAGGGTCAGAGCACCTTCGCCGACGGCCTCTCCCAGGAGACCTGCCGCGACTTCGGCCACACCGGCTGGGGCATCGCCTCCATCGCGGACATCGCCGAGACCAGCCGCATCCAGGGCCAGGACCTCTACCCGAAGATCCAGGAGCGGCTGCGCCAGACGCTGGGCTTCCACACCTCCTACGAGAACGGCGCCACCGTGCCGTCCTGGCTGTGCGGAGGCTCGGTCAAGAAGGGCATCGACGAGGTCACCGAGGTCGGCTTCAACGCCCTCCACAACCGCCTCGGCATCGCCATGTCCAACACCCAGAAGTACACCGAGGCACACCGCCCGTCCGGCACGGACAACTACTTCAACGCCTGGACGACGCTCACCCACGCGGACAACCCCTCCTGACCGTCCTCAGCCGTCGAGGGGGAAGTGGCACAGACCCTCGTGCGGCTCCTGCCCGGTGTGCCCCACAGGTGCGCGGGTGACGGCCACCGGCGCCGTCTCCGCGCACCGGTCCTCGCTCTTCCAGCAGCGGGTACGGAACCGGCAGCCCGAGGGGATGCCGTACGGGGAGGGGATCTCACCGCGCAGCGGAATCTCCTCCTCGTCCGCCGCCCCGGACACATCGAGCCGGGGAGCGGAGGACATCAGGGCGGCGGTGTAAGGGTGGATCGGCCGGTCGAAGACATCGTCGGCGCGGCCGTGTTCGATGACCTTGCCCAGGTACATCACCGCCACCCGGTCCGAGATGTACCGGACCACGGACAGGTCGTGCGAGATGAACACGTAGGACACCCCGAGCCGGGTCCGCAACTCCGAGAGTACGTTGAGGACTTGGGCCTGCACCGACAGGTCCAGCGCGGACACCGGCTCGTCGCACACGATGAGATCGGGTTCGAGGGCGAGCGCGCGGGCGATGCCGATGCGCTGCCGCTGCCCGCCGGAGAACTCGTTCGGGTAGCGGTGGGCGTCGCTCTCCCGCAGTCCGACGAGGGACAGCAGCTCCCGGACCCGGCTCTCCCGCTCCCGCGCGGTCGGCACGATGTCGCGGTGGGTGCGCCACGGCTCGCCGATGAGGTCGGCCGCGGACATCCGGGCGTTGAGCGAGGCGAAGGGGTCCTGGAACACCATCTGTACCCGGCGCCGCCACGCCAGCAGGTCCTTGCCCTTCAGGGTGAACGGGTCGGTGCCGTCGAAGCGCACCGTTCCCGCGTCCGGCCGCTCCAGCCCGAGCACCACCCTGGCCAGGGTCGACTTCCCGCATCCGGACTCGCCCACCAGACCGAGGGTTTCGCCCCGCCCGACCCGGAGGTCGACCCCGTCCACCGCGGTCAGACGGCGGCGTCCGTGGCCGAACGACTTGGTCACACCGTGGACGTCGAGCAGAGGTGTTCCGGGGGTCTCAGACACGGTCCAGCTCCTCGGGGAAGTGGCAGGCCGCCAGCCGTGCGGCGCCGACCAGCTCCAGGGGAGGGCGTTCGCGGGTGCAGCGCTCGGCGGCCAGCGGACACCGGGCCTGGAAGACACAGCCGGACGGCACCGCGCTCAGCTCGGGCGGGCTCCCCGGCACGGCGGGCAGTGGTCGGCCCCGGACGGCGTGTTCGGGCACGGAGTCCAGGAGCGCCTTGGTGTAGGGGTGGCGGGGGCGGGCGAAGACGTCCCGTACCGGGCCGGTCTCCACCACGGTGCCCGCGTACATGACCACGACATCGTCCGCGCGCCGGGCGACCACCGCCAGGTCGTGGGTGATGAGCACGAGCGCCATGTCCCGTTCGGTCTGCAGGTCCCGCAGCAGCCGCATGATCTGCGCCTGCACGGTGACGTCGAGCGCGGTCGTGGGCTCGTCGGCGATCAGCACATCGGGGTCCAGGGCCACGGCCATCGCGATCAGCAGCCGCTGGCGCATACCGCCGGAGAACTGGTGCGGATACGAGCGGGCCCGCAGCCGGGGCTCGGGGATGCCGACCCGGGTCATCAGCTCCACTGCCTCCTCCGCAGCCTGACGCCGCGACATCCCGCGATGGATGCGGAACGGCTCGGCGAGCTGCCGACCGACCGGCTGCACGGGGTTGAGCGCGGCCAGCGCGTCCTGGAAGACGATCGACAGCACCGGCCCGGCCAGCTTTCTGCGCTCGGCCCGGCTCACCCGTGTCACATCGGTGCCGGACACCCGCACGGCCCCGCCCGTCACCTCGGCCACGGGGTCGAGCAGCCCGGCGATGGACAGCGCGGTCATCGACTTCCCGCAGCCGGACTCGCCCAGCAGCGCCAGGGTGCGCCCCTTGTACACACCGAAGCTGACGCCGTCCACGGCGCGGACCGTGCCGGAGGGGGTGTGCAGATCGACGCAGAGCCCCTCGACCTCCAGCGCGGGGCGGCCGGTCGCGGCGGGCACGGGCGGGGCGGATGGCTTCACGCGATCATCTCCGGGGGAACGGCGGCCCGCTCGCCGCGCCGCTTACGGGGCACCGTCAGCCGCCAGCGCTGACCGGGGTCGGTGGCCAGGCGCACCCAGGCGGCGAGCATCGCGGCGGACACCGTGGTGAGCATGATGGCGAGCCCCGGCAGCACGGCGATCCACCAGGCGCTGCGCAGATACTGGCGGCCCTGGGCCACCATCAGCCCCCAGCTCACATCGGGCGGCTGGATGCCGATGCCGAGGAAACTGAGCGACGACTCGGTCAGCATGACGAAGCAGAAGTCGAGCGTGGCCACGGTCAGCAGCGTGGGCAGCGCGATCGGCAGCAGATGCCGGGCGATGATGGCCGAGCTGGGCGTGCCGAAGGTCCGGGCCGCGTCGACGAACAGGCGGCTTCGCAGCTCGGCCGCCTCCGCGCGGGCGGTGCGCAGATAGACGGGGATGCGCGCGACGGCCAGGATCAGCACGATGTTCATCGCGCTGGGCGCGAACACGTACAGCACGACCACCGCGATCAGCAGCGACGGAAAGCTGAGGATGACATCGGCGACGCGCATCGCGACGCTCTCGCGCACCCCTCCGTGGTATCCGGCCCACAGCCCCAGGGCGGAGCCGATCAGCAGGGAGCACAGTACGGCGGGCACCGCGATGGACAGCGTCGTCCCGGCGGCGTCGATCAGCCGGGCCAGCACGCTGCGCCCCAGGACGTCCGTACCGAGCAGCCCGAAGAGGCCGTGGTCGAGGGAGGGCGGCCGCAGCGAGGCGCGCAGATCCTGCCGTACCGCCCGGTCGCCGAGGAAGAGCTGCCCGGACAGCGCGACGAGGAACACCAGGGCCAGGATGACGGCCGCGGCGGCCGCGCCCCGGTCCCTGCCGAGCAGCCGCCACCAGCGGGGCGGCCGGGATGGCGGCGAAGTGGCCGCACCGGAGGGTGAACGGCCGTCGGGCGCGGGCATGGTGGCTCCTTCGCTCACGCCGGTACCGCCTGGCGCACTCGGGGGTCGATCAGCGCGTGGCAGACGTCGACGAGGATGTTCAGCGCGAAGATCGTCACGGCGGTGAGCAGGACGGCGGCCTGCAACACCGCGAAGTCGCGCTGGAGAATCGAGTCGATCATGAGCTTGCCGATCCCGGGCCAGCCGAAGATCGTTTCCACCACCACCGCACCGTTGACGAGGCCCACGGCGAGATCGCCCGCGACGGTCAGGACAGGCGTGACGGCGTTGCGCAGGGCGTGTCCGAACACCACCCGGGTGGCATCGGCCCCCTTGCTGCGGGCCACCTTGACGTACGGCGCGGACAGCGCGCCGACCATGCTGCCGCGGACCACCTGGACGAGCACCCCGAACGGGCGGATCAGCAAGGTGGCGAGCGGCAGCACCCACACCTCGGGGCCGCCCAGGGTGCCGGAGGTCGGCAGCCAGCCGAGCCCCACGCCGAAGACCAGCACACCCATGATCGCGAACCAGAAGTCGGGGATGCTGGCCGCCGTCATCGAGAGCACACCGGAGAGCCGGTCGACGGCCGAGCCCGGACGGTAGGCGGCGATACTTCCGACCAGCAGGGCGCCCAGCACCGCCAGCAGCATGGTCATGCCCGCGAGCTGCAGGGTGACGGGAAACGCCTCCAGCACCATCGCGTCGGCGGGCTCCCCGGTGCGCAGCGACGTGCCGAAGTCGAGCCGCGCCGCGTTGCTGAGGTAGTCCCACAGCTGCACGGGGACGGAGTCGTCGAAGCCATGGGCGGCGGAGAACTCCGCGCGCTGCTGGTCGGTGGCGCTCAGCGGGAGGTAGAGGTCGACGGGGTTGCCGGTCAGCCGGGCCAGGCAGAACACGCCCAGCACCACGAACAGCAGGGGGATCGCGCTGGAGATGACGCGCTTGCGCAGAAAGGACGCCATGTCAGTGGTTCCCCGCCTTCACGGGCCGGACCTCGGCCAGCCGCATCTCGTCCCCGGTAGCGGAGTCCGGGCGGTACCGCACCGAGGGCGACAGCCCCAGCAGCCCGCGCATATGGGCGAGGTACGCGTACTGCGCGACGCTCTCGTTCTGGTCGGCGAGCACATCGGCGAAGGCCTTCTGCCGGGCCCTGCCGGACAGCGCGTTCGCGGCGGCGATACGGCGGTCGAGCCGCGGGGTGCCGAACGTGGACTGGGGACCGTCGCTCAGCAGGTACTGACTGGTCGTGAAGGCCGCGTCCCCGGCCTGGTTGCCGTGCATGATCAGCAGCGCGATCGGCCCGACGCCACGGGGGAGCGGGCGCAGCTGGTACTGGAGGTGGGTGGCGGTGTCCGCCATCCGTATCCGTACGTTCAGCCCGATGCGCGCCAGCTGGTACTGCAGCGCCTCGGCCACCTCCGCGATCCCCGCGAACTGGCCGTTGCGCGCGACGAGGGTGATCCGGCGGCGGACGGGGACACCGTCGGCGGCGGCCCGCTCGACCAGCGCGCGGGCCTTCGCCACCTGGTACGGGGTGGTGGCGAGGGTGTCGTCGTGGCCCACCACACCGGGCGGGACGAGTTGCGCGGCGGGCCGGGCGAGTCCTCCGAGCAGGGCGTCGACGATGCCCGTGCGGTCGACGGCCATGCCGATCGCCTTACGCACCCGGATGTCGTCCAGCGGTGCCTCGCGGCCGTCCAGCCGCAGCGCGGTCGTCTCGTTGTTGGGGTAGGCGACGGTGGTGTCCTTGGCCGCGTCCACCGGGTCCAGCGCCGTGGCGATGTCGGCCTCGCCCTTGTCGATCATGGCGGCGCGGACACTGGCGTCGCTGCGCCAGACATACCGGGCCCGGGGGTAGGCGGGCGGCTTGCCCCAGTACCGGTCGTTGCGGGCGAGGGAGATCGAGACTCCGGTCTCCCACTTCCTGACGGCGTAGGGGCCGGTCCCGACCGGTATGCGCACCTTGGCCTTGGTGTCGGTGGTGCGCGGCACGATCTCGATGAAGCTGAGCCGCAGCGGGAGGATGGGGTCGGCCTTCTGAGTGGTGACGGTCAGCCGGGTGGGGCTGAGCGCCCGTACGTCGAGCTTCTCGTCGCCGAAGACATAGCCGTCCACATTGCAGGCGAGGTCCGAGTTGACGGCGCGTTCGATGGAGAACGCGGCGTCCTGGGCGGTGAACGGCCGCCCGTTCTGGAAGGTCACGCCCGCGCGGATGCCGAAGGTCCAGGTGGTGGGCTTCGTCTGCCGCCAGCCGGTGGCCAGCAGCGGTTCCAGCCCGCCCGATGTGGGATTCCGTTCCACCAGCGGTTCGGTGACGTTCGAGCGGACGACGACACCGGTCGCGGTCAGCGAGGACTCGCAGGGCTCCAGCGTCGGGGGCTCCTGGGTGAGCACCACCCGCAGCGTGCCACCGCCCGCGCTCCCGGCATCCCCCACGTCACTGTTCGCCACGGCACACGCGCTGGTCAGCAGCAGCGTCCCCGAGACCACAAGGGTGAGCACGGTGCGCCGCGCCCGGTCGGATCTCATTCTGGCCCCCGAGACTGTCTACATGTGCGTACTCGGTCTGCATTTATAAACGCCGAAGCTAAGGCGGAGGTGGCGGGGCGTCAAGAGATCTGACACAAGCGGCAGTTGGCGGATCGGAGGTCACGCCATGGACGGCGGCGGAACGGCACGCCGCCGGGCGGTGTACAGCAGACCACCCGCGCCGAGGCGCGCGTGTGAAGGGGGTGTGAGCGGCGGACCCTGCCTGCTCGGCGGGGCGGCGGATGACCTTAGACTGCCCACGTCTTCAAGTCGATCAGGAGCACCACATGCAACGCCGCCTCGCCCCCGCCCTCGCACTCGTGGCCGTGACCGCCCTCGCACTCACCGGGTGCGCACAGGACTTCGAGAAAGGCCCGGAGGGGAAGGTCACCGAGAAGGTGAAGGACGGGAAGAAGTTCTATCTGGTCGTCGACCCCGCCAAGGGGGGCGAGGGGAAGAAGTTCCGCGTCAGCAAGTACGACTACCACGACTGCGACCGGGGCTCGAAGTACCCCAAGTGCGTCGACGGCTAGACCTGCTCGAACCGCGCGGTGTCGCCCGCCCCCCGTCGCACGATCTGGGCTTCGCCGTCCGAGAAGTCGATGACCGTGGTCGGCTCGGTGCCGCAGTCGCCCGAGTCGACCACGGCGTCCACCACGTGATCGAGCCGCTCCTTGATCTCCCAGCCCTGGGTCAACGGCTCGTCCTCGCCGGGCAGCAGCAGGGTGCTGGACAGCAGCGGTTCACCGAGGTCGGCCAGGAGCGCCTGGGTGACGGCGTGGTCCGGGATCCGCACGCCGACCGTCTTCTTCTTCGGGTGCGGCAGCTGCCGCGGCACTTCCTTGGTCGCGGGGAGGATGAAGGTGTAGCTGCCGGGCGTCGACGCCTTGATCGCCCGGAACACATCCTTGTCGATGTGCACGAACTGACCCAGCTGCGAGAAATCCTGGCATACCAGGGTGAAGTGGTGACGGTCGTCGAGGTTCCGGATCGACCGGATACGGCTGATGCCGTCGCGGTTGCCCATCTGGCAGCCGAGTGCGAAGCAGGAGTCCGTCGGGTAGGCGATCAGGGCGCCTGAACGGATCCTTTCCGTCACATTGCTGATGGTGCGCGCTTGCGGATTGTCGGGGTGAACATCGAAGTACTTCGCCATCTGGTGAGCCTAATCGATCGTCGGGATCATGCGCAGAGTGATGATCTGGAAAGGGCGCAAGGAGAGCGCGACCGAGCCGTCGTCCGACACTTCGAACGCCGCGTCGCCGTCCGGCAGCGGGCGCTCCAGCAGGTCGACGGCCACAGCCGAGGCGACCGGGAACCCCGAGGTCACCCGGGACCGCGCCCTGCGTCCCAGCGCCTCGTAGAGCCGTACCACCACCGCCCCCGAACGGTCGTCGGCGAGCTTCACCGACTCCACGACCACCGGATCGCCGTCCACCGCCACGAGCGGCGCCACCACCGCGTCACCCGGCACGGAACGCTCCGGCAGGTTGATGCGGTACCCCTCGCACACCGCCTCCGCGATGCCCGCGCCGGGGACGAGGGCGTAGCCGAAGCGGTGCGTGCCCTGGTCGGTGTCCGGGTCGGGGAAGCGCGGCGCGCGCAGCAGCGACAGCCGTACGGTGGTCGTGGTCCCGCCGTCCTCGCGCACCGCGCGGGTGACGTCGTGCCCGTACGTCGAGTCGTTGACCAGCGCAACGCCCCAGTCCGGCTCGCCCACGTGGAGGAAGCGGTGGGCGCAGATCTCGAACTTGGCCGCGTCCCAGCTGGTGTTGGTGTGCGTCGCCCGGAACACATGACCGAATTGTGTCTCGGCGGCCGACCGGTCCGCGTGCACATCCACCGGGAAGGCCGCCTTCAGTAGCTTCTCCCGCTCGTGCCAGTCGACTTCCGTCCCGATGTCCAGCCGCCGGGCACCGGGCCGCAGCACCAGTGACTGTTCGACGCGTGAGGAGCCGAAGGTACGGATCACCCGAACCGCCGCCGCCGGTTCGTCCGTCCGGGTGAGCCGCACCTCGTCGGCGTCCGTCAGATCGGTGACCGTGTTGCGGTAGAAGGCGTCCACGTCCCAGGCGTCCCAGTGGTTGGGCAGGTCGGGGTGGAGCTGGAGCAGATTGGCGGCGCCGCCCGGGGCGATCGCCTCGCGCCCGGCGGCGATGTCGTACACGGAGGTGACCAGCCCGCGGCGGTCCACGGCCACCCGCAGCAGACCGTTGTCGAGGACGAAGCCACCGTCCCGGCCCTCGGTGGCGGACACCGCCGGGCCGCCGTGCCCAGCCGTGGGCGCCGCGCCCAGCGCGGGCACGCCGCCCCGCTCGTGCGGCGCCGCGTTGAACACCACACGGGTGCCCGCACCCGCGTCCCCGGCCAGCGCCCGCTGCGCGGCCTCGATCACCGCCTCCAGCTCCTCGGCCACCCGGGCGTAGGTCCGGGCCGCCTCGCGGTGCACCCAGGCGATCGAGGAGCCGGGCAGGATGTCATGGAACTGGTGCAGCAGCACCGTCTTCCAGATCCGGTCCAGCGTCTCGTACGGATACGCGAAACCGGTGCGCACCGCCGCCGTGGCCGCCCACAGCTCCGCCTCGCGCAACAGCGCCTCACTGCGCCGGTTGCCCTGCTTCGTCTTCGCCTGCGAGGTGTACGTGCCCCGGTGCAGCTCCAGATACAGCTCGCCCACCCACACCGGCGCGTTCGGATACTCCGCCCGCGCCTTGGCGAAGAACCGGGCGGGCGGTTCGATCTCGACGCGTGGCGAACCCTCCAGATCCCGCAGCCGGTGGGCGCGGGCCAGCATCTCCCGGGTCGGGCCGCCACCCCCGTCGCCGTAGCCGAACGGCACCAGCGAGCGGTTGGCCACCCCCTTGTCCCGGAAGTTGCGCACCAGATGGGCCATCTCCTGGCCGGAGAACTCGGCGTTGTACGTGTCCACCGGCGGGAAGTGCGTGAACACCCGGCTGCCGTCCAGCCCTTCCCACCAGAAGGTGTGATGCGGGAACGGGTTGATCTGGCTCCACGAGATCTTCTGGGTCAGAAACCACTTCGACCCGGACAGCTTCACCAGCTGCGGCAGGGCGGCGCTGTAGCCGAACGAGTCCGGCAGCCACACCTCCTCGGTCTCGATCCCGAACTCCTCCAGGAAGAACCGCTTGCCGTGGGTGAACTGCCGCGCCAGCGCCTCGCCACCGGGCATGTTGGTGTCCGACTCCACCCACATCCCGCCGACCGGTACGAACTGACCGGCCGCCACCTTCTCCCGCACCCGGGCGAACACCTCAGGCCGGTGCTCCTTGATCCAGGCGAGCTGCTGTGCCTGCGACATGGCGAACACGAACTCCGGATGGCCGTCCATCAGCGCCGCCACATTGGAGCACGTACGCGCCACCTTGCGCACCGTCTCCCGCAGCGGCCACAGCCACGCCGAGTCGATGTGCGCGTGGCCCACCGCGGACACCCGGTGCGCCGAGGGCGTGGCCGGGGCGGCGAGCGCCGGGGCCAGCCACTCCCGCGCCGCCGCCGCGCTGCCGTTGATGTCGTCCAGTACGAGGGCGTCAAGGGCGTGTTCGACCGCACGCAGCACACCCCAGCGGCGCTCGGCGTCCACCGGCAGTTGGTGCATGAGCTGGCCCAGCACCTCCAGGTCCTGCACCAGCTCCCAGACCACCGGGTCGAAGACCGCGAGATCCGCCCGCCGCAGCCGGTACAGCGGCTCCGGCGGGGCGGTCCCGGTGTCGCCGAACCAGGTCACCGGGCCCGCGATCAGGGGGTTGGCCGCGGCCTCCACATGCAGCAGCACCGGCTCGCCCCCGGCCGCCGGAGCGGCCACGGGTACGGAGGTGCTGCGCGGATGCAGCCCCTTCACCGCGGTGCCGTCCGGCCGGTACACCAGGCCCTCCGCCGAGAACCCCGGGTTGACGGAGTCGAAGGCGTTGCCCGCGCCGGAGCCGAGGTCCACCACCGCCTCGACCTGTCTGCCGGACCACTCGCCGGGCACCGCGCCCGTCAGCCGGAACCAGCTGGTGCCCCACGGCCGCCCCCAGACGTCCCCGACCCGGGCGGGTTCGTACGCCGCGGCCAGCCCCTCGGCCACCGGCACCGGCTCCCCGGGCGCGTGCCACACCTCCACCGCCAGCGGTACGGACAGGGGATGGACGGCGGGGCGGATCCGCTCCCGCAGCACACGGTCGAGACGGTCCTCGACCAGCCTCCGGTCGTCGTGCATGAAACGCTCCTTGCGGGGGTGGCGGTACGGGGTGGGGTTCAGCCCTTGAGCGCGCCGCCGAGGGCCGAACTCCCGCCCAGCACACGGGACATCACGACGTACAGCAGGACCACGGGCGTGGAATACAGCAGCGAGAAGGCCGCGAGCTGCCCGTACTCCACCGTGCCGCGCGAGCCGAAGAAGTTGAGGATGCTGACCGAGGCCGGAAGCTGATCGGGGGAGAGCAGCAGGAAGAACGGGACGAAGAAGTTCCCCCACATGGTCAGGAAGGTGAAGATGGTGACCACGGTGATGCCCGGCCACATCAGGGGGAGGACCACGCGGCGCAGCGTCTGGAGGCCGGACGCGCCGTCGGTCCAGGCCGCCTCCTCCAGCACCAGCGGCACCCCGTCCATGAAGTTCTTCGTCAGCCAGATCGCGAACGGCAGCGCGGACGTGCCGAGGAACAGGACCGTTCCGTACATCGTGTCGATCAGGTTGACCTGCACGAACATGCCGTAGACCGGGACCATCACGGCGGTGATGGGCAGACCGGTGGCGAACAGGATGGTCAGCAGGAACGGCCGCTTGTACCGCGACTCGTACCGCGACAGCGGATAGGCCGCCAGCACGGCGCACCCCACGCACAGCGCGGTGGCGCCGCCGCACAGGATCAGTCCGTTGAGGATGGGCCGGAAGGTGATGTCGGCGTTGAGTACCTGGCGGAAGTTGGTCAGCGTCCAGGGGTCCGGTGCGGTGACCCGCAGCCCGGCCGTACCGTTCAGCGAGGCGAGGAGCAGCCACAGCAGCGGCACCAGGAACGCCGCCGCGATCAGCAGCAGGACCACGTTCACCATGGCCCGCTCGGCGCTCCGCCGCGAGCGGTGTGCGGTGCGTGGCGCCGCGCTGGGGCGGGAGCGCCGGGTCATGGACTTCGGGGAGGCGATGACGGCCATTCAGACCTCCGTCTTCAGCAGCCGCAGATACAGCACGGAGAACAGGGCGCCGACCGCGAGCAGCATCAGGGCCACCGCCGTGCCGTACCCGATGAGGCTGTTCTGGAAGGCCTGCTCGTACATGTACAGCGGCAGGGTCTGGCTCTTGTTGCCCGGTCCGCCGCGGGTCATGACGTAGATCAGGCCGAACACCGACAGGGTCTGCAGGGTGTTGAGCATCAGATTGGTGCCGATCGAGCGGCGGATCATCGGCAGCGTGATGTGCCACAGCCGCTGCCACCGGCCCGCGCCGTCCACTTCGGCCGCCTCCGAGATATCGTTCGGAATCTCCTGGAGCGCCGCCGAGTACACCAGCATCGAGAATGCCGTGCCGCGCCAGACATTGGCCAGCGAGACGGCGATGATGGGCAGGGTGTAGAGCCAGTTCTGCTGTGGCAGATGGAGAAATCCCAATATCGCGTTGAGTTCGCCTTCCTTGCGGAAGAACACATACAGCAGATAGGCGGCGACCACTTCCGGGAGCACCCAGGAGATGATCACGACGGTACTCGTGACGGTGCGCACCCGGCGTGACGCTTTCCGCATCAGCGCGGCCAGTGACAGGCCCAGCACATTCTGTCCGAGGATGGACGACACGATGGTGAAGACCAGGGTCAGCACCACCGCGTTGAGGAAGTCGGGATCGCGGAACGCCTTGGTGAAATTGTCGAGTCCGACGAAGTGCGTCGTCGAGGAACCGGTGAGCTGCATATCGGTGAACGCGTAATAGACGCAGTATGCGATCGGCCCGGCCAGGAAGAGCAGCAGCAGGATCACCGAGGGGGCGACCGGGGCACCGCGCAGCAGGGTGCGGCGGACGCGGCGCCCCGCTGGATCGGGGGAGCCGGGCGGGTGCGGGAGGGGCACTCCCGCACCCGGGCCGGACAGTGTGGCCACCGGTAACCTCACCCGCCCGCGCGGTCCACGGTCGCGCCGTCGGTCGCGCTCTTCACCGCGTCCGCGTACGTCTTCGCGGCCTTTTGCGGGCTCGCCTCACCGGTCGTCACGGCTTCCATGGCTTCCTGGATCGCCGTCGACACCTTCGGGTAGGCGGGCAGCGCGGGGCGGTAGTACGTGTACTTGACCAGCCCGGTGAAGAAGTCGATACCGGGCATCGACTTCTGGTACGCGGGATCGGCGGCCACGTCCTTGCGCACGGCGATGTTGGCGCTGCGCACGTCGTACTCGGCCGCGTTGTCCTTCGTCTGCAAGGTCTTGATGAACTTCCAGGCCAGGTCCGGGTTCTGGGCCTTGGTCGGAATGGCCCAGGTCCAGCCGCCGGAGAGGCTGACCTTGCCGGGCGCGTCACCCGTCTGGGTCGGCATGGCGGCCTGGCCCAGCACCGTCGACCACTGCGGCCACGGCTTGCCGCCGGTCTTGATCCAGTTGTTGCCCAGCCAGGACCCGTCGAGGTTGATCGCGAGCTTGCCGCTCGGCAGCAGCTCGGTGGCCACCGTATTGCCGAAGTTGGCGTCGAGCGCGTCCTCGACGTCGGGGCCGAGCTTCTCTTTGAACACCTTCTGTACGAAACCGAGCGAGTCGGTGATGCCCTTGCTGCCGACGACCCACTTCTTCGACGACGGCTCGTACAGCGGGTCCTTGCCCGTGCCGTAGAGCAGCATCTCGAAGCCCTGCATGCTGGTGGCCTCGCCCGCGGCCTTGCCCGTGTAGACGTTGAGCGGGGTGACCCCGGGGAGCTTCTTCTTGATGGCGCGGGCCGCGTCGAGCACGTCGTCCCAGCTCTTCGGCTGCCAGTCGGTCGGCAGTCCGGCCTTCTTGAAGAGCTGCTTGTTGTACCACAGCCCGCGGGTGTCGGTGCCGTCCGGAACGCCGTACGTCTTGCCGTCCTGCGCCTTGGCGGCGGCCTTCGCGGTCGGCACGAACTGGTTCCAGTCCGCCCAGTCCTTCAGATAGCCGTCCAGCGGGCGCAGATAGCCGCTGGCGATGTCGGAATTGATGAGGAAGGTGTCCTCGTAGACCAGGTCCGGAGCGGTGCGGGGTGAGCGCATCATCAGCTGGATCTTGGAGTAGTAGTCGTTCTCCGCCGCCTGGATGGGTACCAGCTGGACCTTCTTGCCGGGATTGGCCTTCTCGAATTGCTTCTTCACCACGGCCAGATAGTTGTCCATGATCCGGGTCTTGTTGTCCATGTTGCGCTGGTAGGCGATCTTGATTGTGTCGCCGGACCCGGAGGCGCTGTTGTTTCCACACGCGGCGAGCGGCAGGACGAGAGGTCCGCTCAAGGAGGCTATGAGAAGGGGTCTGAGGTGGTGCGCTTTCACGGATGCTCCCCAGGAGGAGAAGCCCTCGCGGAACAAGGGCGGTGGTGCTGTTGTGCGGAAAAGTAAATCCAATGGATTGATGAAGTCAACGGGTGCGCGTCACGATTTCTCCGGTACCTTCAAAGCCCCGCGCGACCGGGCACGGCCACGCGGGGCGCTGTCGCCCCAGAAGACCGGACGGAGGCACGCAGGCGCATGCGGACGGGCACCAACCTCCCCCGGGTCGGGGGATACAACCGCGCCGTCGTACTGGACGCCGTGCGCAGAAGGACATCCGTGAGCCGGGTCGAGCTGGCCCAGGCCACCGGCCTCACCAACCAGACCGTCTCCAACGTGGTGCGCAGACTGCTCGGCGAGGGACTGATCCAGGAGACCGGCCAGGCCCCGTCCCGCGGTGGCAAACCGCGCACGCTGCTGTCGCTGCGCCCGGAGGCCGCGTACGCCGTCGGCGTCCATCTCGACCCCGACACCACGGTGGCCGTCCTGCTCGACCTGTCCGGCCGGGTGCTGCGCCGCCGCAGGCTGCGCACCTCGTCCGAGACCGACCCGAACCGGCTGGTGCGGGAGGTGGGCCGCGGGGTGAAGGCGCTGATCAGGCAGTCGGGCGTGGAGCCGGGCCGGGTGCTCGGGCTCGGCGTGGCCGTGCCCGGGCCGATAGACAACCGGCGTGGCATGGTGCTCGACCCGCCCAACTTCCCCTCGTGGCACCACGTTCCCCTCGCGGATCTGCTGGCCGAGGCGACCGGGCTGCCCGTGGTGATGGACAACGACGCCACCGCCGCCGCGATAGGGGAGCGCTGGGCAGGAGGCGCGGACCGGGCGGGCGACTTCCTCTTCGTGTACGTGGGCGCGGGGATCGGTGGCGGGATCATGCTCGCGGACTCGGTGCTGCGGGGAAACTCCGGCAACGCGGGCGAGTTCGGCCATGTCGTGGTGGAGTCAGGCGGGGCCGCGTGCCACTGCGGTGCGCACGGCTGCCTGGAGGCGTACGCGGCACCCCACGCGGTCCTCGCCGCGTTCGCCACCCAATACGGCCGCCCCGAGGCCGAACGGCTCGGCCTGACCCTGGACCCGAAGCGGACCCGCGCCGACTGGAGCAGGCTGTGCGCCGCCGCGGCGAAGGGCGACCCGTACGCCGCCGAGGCGGTCGAAGGGGCGGCGGAGCGCATCGGCCGGGCGGCGGTGACCGCGGTGAACCTGCTCGATGTGCGCCGCATCGTGCTCGGTGGCGAGGCGCTGCGCGATATCGAGGAGACGGTCCGCCGCGCGATGGACACGTGGGTCAACGACCGTTCCATCGCCCGTGCCGTCCGCACCATCGCCATCGAGCCGAGCCTCATCGGGGACGCGGTCGGCGCCGTCGGCGCGGCGTCGCTGGTGCTGCACAGCGCCTACACCCCGGGCTGGCATCTGCTCCTGGGCGCCGGGGAGCGACACGTTGATTGGGCTTTCAACGATCACCGGACCTAGTGTGCGGGGGAGGCAACGCGACACCGCTGAGGAGAGAACCATGGCGAAGATTCTTTTTGTGATGACCGGCGCCGACGTGTGGACACTGGCGGACGGCAGCACGCACCCCACGGGTTTCTGGGCGGAAGAGGCCGTCGTCCCGCTGGAGGCCTTCAAGGCCGCCGGGCATGAGGTCACCGTGGCCACTCCGGGCGGTGTGGTCTCGCCCGTCGACGCCGTCAGCCTGGCACCGGAGGCCGCCGGTGGCGCCGAGGAGGCCGCGCGGCTCGCCAAGGTGGTGGAGACCGCCGCCGAGTTCCAGCGGCCCGCCGTCCTCGCCGAGGTGCGGCTGGAGGACTTCGACGCGGTGTATGTCCCCGGCGGCCACGGCCCCATGGAAGACCTCGCGGTCGACGCCGACAGCGGGCGCCTGCTGACGCGGGCGGTGGAGTCCGGGCTGCCGGTGGGCGTGGTGTGCCACGGCCCGGCCGCGCTGCTGGCCGCCGTCAAGGAGGACAGCACCAACGCCTACGCCGGGTACCGGATCACCGCCTTCACCAACGCCGAGGAGCAGCTGGCGGGCAGCGCCGACAACGCCAAGTGGCTGCTGCAGGACCGGCTGACCGAGGCCGGGCTCACCGTCGAGGTGGGCGACGCGTGGGCGCCGCACGTCGAGGTCGACCGCAACGTGGTCACCGGCCAGAACCCCGCCTCGTCCGCCGCCCTCGCCACCGAACTGCTCAAGAAGCTGGGCTAGTGTCCGGCAGCCGCTGCTCGCACCAGATGGTCTTCCCGGCGGTGGTCTGGCGGGTCCCCCAGTTGTGGCTGAGCCGCGCCACGAGCACCAGGCCACGGCCGCCCTCGTCGTAGACGCGGGTGCGGCGCAGATGGGGTGTGGTGCTGCTGGCGTCGGACACCTCGCAGATCAGCTTGCGGTCGCGGATCAGCCGCAGGCGGATCGGCGCGGCGCCGTAGCGGATGGCATTGGTGACCAGCTCGCTGACCAGCAGCTCGGTGATGAACGCCAGATCCCACAGCCCCCACGCGTCGAGCTGCTCCACGGCCAGCTTCCGGGCCTGCACGACCAGGGCCGGGTCGGCGGCGATCTCCCAGTCGGCGACCCGGTCGGGGGCCAGGGCGCGGGTACGGGCGAGCAGCAGGGTGATGTCGTCCGCCGGGCGGTCGTCCGCCAGCGCGCGCAGAACGCTCTCGCAGGCCGCGTTCAGCGAGGTCTCCGGCACCGACAGGGCGTCGCACAGTTTGGTCAGACCCGCGTCGATGTCGCGGTCGCTGGAGCGCACCAGACCGTCGGAGTACAGGGCGAGGACACTGCCCGCGGTCAGGTCCAGCTCGGTGGTCTCGAAGGGGAGGCCGCCCACGCCGAGCGGCGGTCCGGTGAAGCCGCGCACCAGATCGGCGCGGCCGCCGGGGGTGACGAGGACGGGCAGCGGGTGGCCTGCCGAGGCGAGCGCGCAGTGCCGGGAGACCGGGTCGTAGACCGCGTACAGGCAGGTCGCCCCCACCCCGCCGTTGGCCGTCGCGTCCGCGTCCGCCTCCAGGACCTCGTCATCGGTGAGGTGGACGACCAGATCGTCGAGGTGGGTGAGGAGTTCGTCGGGTGGCAGATCGACATCGGCCAGGGTGCGCACGGCGGTGCGCAGCCGTCCCATGGTGGCGGACGCGTTGATGCCGTGGCCGACCACGTCCCCGACGACGAGAGCCACTCGGCTGCCGGACAGTGGGATCGCATCGAACCAGTCGCCGCCCACTCCGGCCCGCGAATCCGCGGGCAGATAGCGGGAGGCCACATCGACGGCCGTCTGCCCGGGCAGATGCTGGGGCAGCAGATTGCGCTGCAGCGCCAGCGCGGTGGCCCGCTCACGGGTGTAGCGGCGCGCGTTGTCGATGGCCACGGCGGCCTTGGCGGCCAGTTCCCCGGCGTCGGACAGATCGCCGTCGGTGAAGGGCGGGGTGTCCCGCGTACGCCAGAAGCAGACCGTTCCCAGCACACTGCCCCGCGCCCGCATCGGAGCCGTGATCAGCGAGCGCATGCCGTACTCCAGCACCGCCCCGGTGTCCTCGGGGACCAGCGCCTGCCAGTCGGCGCGGGCCCGCACATCGGGTTCGAGTCGCGGCTGTCCGTACGGCGAGCCACGGGACCGCGCCCCGCACAGGGCCAGCCGGGGCGGCCCGCCCACGGGGAGCAGCGGATGATCGTCGCGAACCCCGGCCAGGGCCACCCTGCGCACGTGCGTGGCAGCGTCCGAGGGCGCCTCCTCCCCGGCCAGTACGCACACCGCCAGATCGACGGTGACGAAATCGGCGAACCGGCCCGCCGCCACCTGCGCCAGCTCCTGCGCGGTCCGCCGCGCGTCGAGCGTGGCGCCGATGGCCGTCCCGGCGTCATGCAGCAGCCCGAGGCGCCGCTGCGCCGCCTGCGCCCGGTCGCGCTGGCTGAGGGCGCGTACCGCCAACTCCGAGACGGCGAGACCGATGCCGAGCAGCAGGGCGGCCGTCCACCCCTCCTGGGCGCTGGTGACGGACAGCGCGCTCCACGGGCGGGTCAGGAAGAAGTCGAACCAGATGGTGGCCGACAGCGCCGCGATCACACCGGCGCTCCGGAAACCCAGCGCGGCCACGGCCACCACCACGGCCACCAGCACCAGAGCCGCGTCGGTCCGGGGGAAGACAGTACGGAACGGCACCAGCGCCAGCGAAACGATCAGCGGCCCCACCAGGGCGAACGCTATCGCTGTCCGGATGTCGCTCAGCCAGCGCACACCATGGCATGTACCCACCTGAGGGGGGATGTACCACGTCAGGTGGTGGCTGGCCCCCGACACCGGACCGTGAGGTGCTTCACAATGAAATGACGGGTGAGGCGTGGCGGGCTGGGTACGCGCGCCATGATCACCACGTGGCAACACCGAAGTGATCGGCACAGGTAGAGCATCGTTGGAAGGAGGGCGACATGTCGTCGAAGCGACGTCGCAAGAAGAAGGCCCGTCGGAAGAACGGCGCCAACCACGGCAGCCGCCCCCAGTCCTGATCTGAGGCACTCTGCCGCGTGGCAATGAGGGACTCCCGGTGCGCAGGGCGCGCCGGGAGTCCCTTGTCGTGTGCGGATGTGTGTACGTGGCGGGTCAGGCGGGTGCGGCCACCGTGCCGCGTACGACGAGCTGCGGGCTGAGGACGACCTCGCGGGGGTCGGTGCGGCCCCGGTCGAGGCGTTCGACGGCGGCGGCCACCGCGTGGCGGGCCTGTTCCTCGGCGTTCTGGCTGACCGTGGTCAGGTTGAAGCAGCTCAGCCGGGAGAGCGTGTCGTCGTCGTATCCGGCCACGGACACCTCGCCGGGGACGGCGACACCCGCGCGGGAGAGGGCGGCCAGGACACCGATGGCGCACTGGTCGTTGAAGGCGACCACGGCGGTGGGCAGGGTGGCCCCGTCGAGGAGGTGGCGGGCGGCGCGCTCACCGGCCGCCTCGGTGTTGTCGCCGCGCAGGATCCTGATGTGCGGGTCCAGCCCGTGGCGGCGCATGGCGGTGCGGTAGCCGCGGCGCCGGTCGGTGGCGATGACGCCCTTGCCGCCGTCGACGTAGGCGATGGCACGGTGGCCGAGGCCCACCAAGTGGTCGACGATCTGGCCGACTCCGTCGTCGTCCGCGGTGCGGACCACGTCCAGTTGCTCGTCGGTGATCCGGCGGCCGACGACGATCACCGGGGACTTGCGGTCGAGGGCGGCGAGGGTGTCGGCGGGAGAGGTGGGGCCGAGGAGGATCAGGGCCTCGCTGCGGAAGGCCAGCAGGGTTTCCACGGCGGTGTGCTCGTCGCGGGTCCGGGTCAGCGTGCTGAGGACGAGGTCGTAGCCGACCTCCTCGGCAGCGGAGTGCAGATAGTCGACCAGTTCGGCGTGGAACGGGCTGTGCACGTCGACCATGACCCCGAGCAGCCGGGTGCGCCTGCTGGCGAGCAGGCTGGCGGTGCGGTCCGCCTGGTAGCCGAGTTCGGCGGCGGCTTTCAGGACCCGCTGCCGGGTGCGCTCACTGGGTCCGGACACACCGCGCAGTACGAGGGAGACGGACGCGGTGGACACGCCTACGCGGGCCGCCACGTCCTCGAGCCGGGGGCGCTTGTTCGCGCCGTTCTGGCGTCGCTCGGAATCGACCTCGTCCACCTGTACCTCCCGGACACTCCCGGACAGCGATCTCCTCGTGCAACGCCTTGACACGCTCTTGAAACGAGTCGATAGTACCAGCACTTAAAGCGCTTTAATCGCTCTTGACCGCTCCTGGTTGTTTCCCGCGAAACCGGCCCCGCGCGTGCGAGATCCGCACGGCGCGCACGCCCGGCTTCGGTCTGCTCTCCCTCTCCTCCCCGTCCCGTCGCACAGTGAGGTGCACGAGCCATGAACCGCGTTTCCCGATCCCGATCCCGCTCCCGTTCCCGAAGAGCCGTCCCCGCCGTGGCCGCCTCGGCCGCCCTGATCCTCGCGGGCTGTTCCAGCAGCTCCGGTGGGAAGAAGGCCGAAGAGGCCGGAAGCAACGTGTCCGCGGGCAAGGCATCCACTCCCCGCATGACGATCGCGATGGTTACCCACGCGCCCTCCGGTGACACCTTCTGGGACACCATCCGCAAGGGTGCCCAGGCCGCCGCCGCCAAGGACAACGTCAAGCTCATCTACTCCAACGACGAGAGCGCGGGCGACCAGGCCAACCTGGTGCAGAACGCGATCGACCAGAAGGTCGACGGCATAGCCGTCACCCTGGCCAAGCCGGACGCCATGAAGGCCGTGGTGGCCAAGGCTGAGAAGGCCGGGATCCCGGTCGTCGGCTTCAACGCCGGTCTGTCCGTGTGGAAGAAGCAGGGCCTGCTGTCCTTCTTCGGCCAGGACGAGTCCGTCTCCGGCCAGGCGCTCGGCAGTAAAATCAACACCACCGGCGCCAAGCACGCCCTGTGCGTCATCCAGGCCCAGGGGGACGTCAACCTCGAAGAGCGCTGCGCCGGGGTGAAGAAGACCTTCAGCGGCAAGACCGACATCCTCTATGTCAACGGCACCGACATGCCCTCGGTGAAGTCGACCATCAACGCCAAGCTCTCGCAGGACAAGTCCATCGACGAAGTGGTCACGCTCGGGGCCCCGTTCGCGATCACCGCCGCGCAGGCGGCGTCCGAGGCGGGCAGCAAGGCGAAGGTGGCGACCTTCGACCTCAACAAGGACCTCATCTCCGCCATCGAGAAGGGCACGGTCCAGTTCGCCGTCGACCAACAGCCCTATCTCCAGGGCTACTTGGCCATCGACTCGCTGTGGCTCTACAAGAACAACGGCAACTACAGCGGCGGCGGCGAGCAGCCCGTGCTGACCGGCCCGGCCTTCGTCGACAAGTCCAACGTCGACACCGTCGCCACGTTCGCCGCGAAGGGCAACCGGTGATGAGCATGGCCCAGCAGGCAGCCCCGGCGGTCAGCACACCCCCGGCTCCCGGATCCCGGCCGAGCGGCGGCCGGACCGCACGGCGCTCCCTCGCGTTCCGGCTGCTCGCCCAGCCGGAGGTCGGGGTCTTCCTCGGCGCCGTCGCCGTGTTCGTGTTCTTCCTCATCGCTGCACCGCCGGTCCGCGACGCCGGTTCGATGGCCAACATCCTGTACCAGTCGTCGACGATCGGCATCATGGCGCTGCCGGTGGCGCTCCTGATGATCGGCGGCGAGTTCGACCTGTCGTCCGGCGTCGCCGTGATCACCTCGGCGCTCACCGCCAGCATGCTCAGCTATCAGCTGACCCTGAACGTGTGGTCGGGCGTGATCATCGCCCTGGTGGTGTCGCTGGCGGTCGGCATGTTCAACGGCTGGATGCTGGTCAGGACGGGACTGCCGAGCTTCCTGGTCACCCTCGGCACCTTCCTGATCCTCCAGGGCGCGAACCTCGCGGTCACCAAGCTGGTCACCAGCAATGTCTCGACCGACGACATCAGCACGATGGAGGGCTTCGACCAGGCCAGGGCGGTATTCGCCTCGTCGTTCGACGTCGGCGGCGCCCAAGTGAAGATCACCGTCGTCTGGTGGCTGGTCTTCGCGGCCCTGGCCACCTGGGTGCTGCTCCGCACCAAATACGGCAACTGGATCTTCGCGGTCGGCGGCAACAAGGAGTCTGCCCGCGCGGTCGGTGTCCCGGTGACCTTCACCAAGATCTCGCTGTTCATGCTGGTCGGCTTCGGCGCCTGGTTCGTCGGCATGCACAACCTGTTCTCCTTCAACACCGTGCAGTCCGGCGAGGGCGTGGGCCAGGAGTTCATCTACATCGCCGCGGCGGTGATCGGCGGCTGCCTGCTGACCGGTGGCTACGGCTCCGCGATCGGCCCGGTCTTCGGCGCCTTCATGTTCGGCATGGTGCAGCAGGGCATCGTCTACGCCGGGTGGAACCCCGACTGGTTCAAGGCGTTCCTCGGCGTGATGCTGCTCGGCGCCGCCCTGATCAATCTGTGGGTCCGCCGCACGGCGACCCGGAGGTGACCCCATGACCACTGACGCGACCACTACCCAAGCCGAGGACACTTCGCCTGCGGACGACCGCCCCGTCGTCGAACTGCGCGCGGCGGGCAAGTCCTACGGCAACGTCCGCGCACTGCACGGCGTCGACCTCGCCGTCCGCCCTTCCAGGGTGACCTGCGTCCTCGGCGACAACGGCGCCGGGAAGTCCACCCTCATCAAGATCATCTCCGGGCTGCACCAGCACACCGAGGGCGAGTTCCTGGTCGACGGCGGACCGGTGCGCTTCACCACCCCGCGCGAGGCACTCGGCAAGGGCATCGCCACCGTCTACCAGGACCTGGCGACCGTCCCGCTCATGCCGGTGTGGCGCAACTTCTTCCTCGGCTCCGAGATGACCACAGGACCCTGGCCGCTCCGCCGCCTCAGCATCGGCCGGATGAAGAAGACCGCCGATGAGGAACTGCGCAATATGGGCATCGTCCTGGACGACTTGGAGCAGCCCATCGGCACCCTCTCCGGTGGCCAGCGCCAGTGCGTGGCGATCGCCCGCGCCGTCTACTTCGGCGCCCGGGTGCTGATCCTGGACGAACCGACCGCGGCCCTCGGTGTGAAGCAGTCCGGCGTGGTGCTGAAGTACATCGCCGCCGCCCGCGCCCGCGGGCTCGGCGTCATCTTCATCACCCACAACCCGCACCACGCCTACATGGTCGGCGACCACTTCAGCGTGCTGCGCCTCGGCACCCTCGAACTCAGCGCCGACCGCAGCGAGGTCAGTCTCGAAGAGCTGACCAACCACATGGCGGGCGGCGCCGAACTGGCCGCACTCAAGCACGAGTTGGCGCCGGTCCACGGCGTCGACGTGGCGAAGCTCCCCGAAGCGGCGGACCTCACGGCATCCGCCGCCGCGTCGCCTCCCGGTCGCGCAACACCGTAGTGACAACCTATTGACATGACATTTACGCGAGGGCATCGTACTCGTCGTAGGCGCGTTTAAAGCGCTTTAACTCCGCCATCCCCCCGGGCCCGCAGAATCGAAGGGACACCGCGTTATGCCGTTGGAACTGCTGACCATGGGCCGGGTGGGAGTGGATGTGTATCCGCTCCAGACCGGCGTGGGGCTGGCGGAGGTCACGTCGTTCGGCAAGTACCTGGGCGGCAGCCCGAGCAACGTCGCCGTCGCCGCGGCCCGCTTCGGCCACCCCTCCGCCGTGATCACCAAGACGGGCCGTGACCCGTTCGGGGACTTCGTCCGCACCGCGCTGACCGGCTACGGCGTCGACACCCGCCACGTCGGTACGTCGGACATCGCGCCGACCCCGGTGACCTTCTGCGAGATCTTCCCGCCGGACGACTTCCCGCTGTACTTCTACCGGCTGCCGAAGGCCCCCGACCTCGACATCCGCCCCGGCGAACTGGACCTCGACGCCGTGCGCGAAGCCCGGATCTTCTGGGTCACCGGCACGGGGCTGTGCGACGAACCGAGCCGCTCGGCCACCCTCGCCGCGCTCGCCCACCGGGCGAAGGCGGGGACGACGGTCTTCGACCTCGACTGGCGCCCGATGTTCTGGAACGCTCCCGAGCAGGCGCGGGCGTACTACGCCGAGGCCCTGCGGCACACCACCGTGGCCGTCGGCAACCTCGACGAGTGCGAGGTGGCGACCGGTGAACGCGAGCCGTACGCCGCCGCGAAGGCGCTGCTCGCCGCCGGTGTGGAGCTGGCCGTGGTGAAGCAGGGCCCCAAGGGGGTGCTGGCCGTCGGCCGCGACGGCTCGGCCGCCGAGATACCGCCCGTTCCGGTGGACGTCGTCAACGGCCTCGGCGCGGGGGACGCCTTCGGCGGCGCGCTCTGCCACGGCCTGCTGTCCGGCTGGGACACCGGCCGCACGATCGCCTTCGCCAACGCCGCGGGCGCCCTCGTCGCCGGGCGCCTGGCCTGCTCCGACGCCATGCCCACGGAGGCCGAGGTGGAGGCGAAGCTCCGCTCCGCGAGCCCCGCCACCTCCGACGACCCCCAGCGAAAGGTGTGACGACGTGCTGTCCGACAACGTGAGCCGGATCGTGGGGGCCCGGGTCAACGACCCCGGCGCCATCGCGGCCGCCGCCGTACGACGGCGCAAGCCCACCTCGCTGCTCGGCGAGCACGGCAAAGCCATGATCATCGCAGCCGACCATCCGGCGCGCGGCGCCAACGGCGTCGGCGGCGACCCCAGCGCCATGGCCGACCGCCGCGCGCTGCTGGACCGCCTGTGCACGGCCCTGGACCGGCCCGGTGTCACCGGAGTGCTGGCCACCGCCGACATCCTGGAGGACCTGCTGCTGCTCGGCGTCCTCGACGGCAAGAACGTGTTCGGCTCCATGAACCGGGCCGGGCTCGCCGGATCGGCCTTCGAGATCGACGACCGGTTCACCGGCTACGACGCCGAGACCATCGCCGCCATGGGCTTCGAGGGCGGCAAGATGCTCACCCGCATCGCCCTCGACGACCCCGCGACCCCGGCGGCGCTGGAGAACACCGCCCGTGCGGTGGACGAGCTGAACGACCGCCACCTGATCGCGATGGTGGAGCCGTTCCTCAGCGTCTGGAAGGACGGGCGGATCCACAACGACCTGTGTCCCGACGCCGTCATCACATCCATCACCATCGCCTCCGGACTCGGCCGCCGCACCGCCTACACCTGGCTCAAGCTGCCCGTCGTGGGCGACATGGAGCGGGTGCTGTCCGCCTCGACGCTGCCCGCGCTGCTGCTGGGCGGCCAGGTCACCGACCCCGACGCGGCGTTCGCGTCCTGGGGCAGGGCCCTGAAGCTCCCGACCGCGCAGGGCCTGGTCGTGGGCCGCTCCCTGCTCTACCCCCCGGACGGCGATGTGGCCGGCGCCGTGGACCGGGCGGTGAGCCTGCTGTGACCGCCCCCACCACGATCCGTCTCACCACGGCCCAGGCCCTGGTCCGCTTCCTGGCGAACCAGTACAGCGAGCGCGACGGCCGGGAGCAGCGGCTGATCCCCGGCGTCTGGGGCATCTTCGGCCACGGCAACGTGGCCGGGATCGGGCAGGCGCTGCTCCAGGCGGCCGTCACCCGGGAAGCCGACCTCCCGTACTACCTCGCGCGCAACGAACAAGGCATGGTGCACGCGTCGGTGGCGTACGCGAAGATGCGCGACCGGCTCGCGGCCTTCGCCTGCACGGCGTCCACCGGGCCCGGTTCCACCAACATGCTCACCGGCGCCGCGCTCGCCACGACCAACCGCCTGCCGGTCCTGCTGCTGCCGAGCGACATGTTCGCCACCCGGGCCGCCGACCCGGTGCTCCAGCAGCTGGAGGACAGCCGAGGCGGGGACGTCACCGTCAACGACGCCTTCCGCTCCGTGTCCAAGTACTTCGACCGGGTGTCCCGTCCGGAACAGCTCATCCCGGCCGTCCTGGCCGCCATGCGGGTGCTGACCGACCCGGTGGAAACCGGCGCCGTCACGCTGGCGCTGCCGCAGGACGTCCAGGCGGAGAGCTTCGAGTGGCCGGTGTCCTTCTTCCGGCGCCGGGTCTGGCACGTGGGCCGCCCGCTGCCGGAACCGGCCGCCGTCGAGCGGGCCGCACGGCTGCTGCGGAACGCCAGGAAGCCGCTGATCGTGGCCGGTGGCGGCGTCGTCTACTCCGACGCCCGGTCCCGGCTGTGCGCCTTCGCCGAGGCCACCGGCATCCCGGTCGCGGACACCCACGCGGGCAAGGGCGCCGTGCCCTGGGACCACCCGTGCGCGGTGGGCGGCATCGGCTCGACCGGCGCGTACGCGGCGAACGAGCTGGCGAAGGAGGCCGATGTCGTCCTCGGTATCGGCACCCGCTACTCCGACTTCACCACCGCCAGCCACACCGTCTTCGGTAACCCGGACGTCACGTTCGTCAACCTCAACGTGGCCCGCCTCGACGCCGTGAAGCACTCGGCGGAGCCGCTGGTGGCCGACGCCCGGCTCGGCATCGAGGCGCTGACGGCGGCACTCACGGGCTGGCGGACGGACGAGGCGTACCGGGACCGGACCCGCCACCTCATCGCCCGCACCCGGGAGATCGAGGAGGTGTGCTTCCACCGAGGCCATGGCCCCCGGCCCGCCCAGACGGAGATCCTCGGCGCGCTCAACCAGGCACTCGGCGACCGCGACGTGGTCATCAACGCCGCCGGTTCCATGCCCGGCGACCTCCAGCAGCTGTGGCGGGCGCGGGACCCGAAGGCCTACCACGTCGAGTACGCGTACTCCTGCATGGGCTACGAGGTCGCCGCGGGCCTCGGCGCGAAGATGGCCGATCCGTCGCGCGAGGTGGTCGTCCTCGTCGGAGACGGCTCGTACCTGATGATGGCCCAGGAGATCGCGACCATGGTCAGCGAGGGCCTGAAGGTCATCGTCGTCCTCGTCCAGAACCACGGTTTCGCGTCCATCGGGTCGCTCTCCGAGGCGCTCGGCTCACAGCGGTTCGGCACCAAGTACCGCTTTCGCGACGGGGATTCGGGACTCCTCGACGGCGATGTCCTGCCCGTCGACCTCGCCACCAACGCCTCCTCCCTCGGCGCCGACGTCCTGCACGCCACGACCGTCGACGGGTTCCGCACCGCGATGGAGAAGGCCAAGGCCGCCACCCGTACGACCGTGGTGCACGTCGAGACCGACCTCTACGGACCCAACCCTCCCGGCCACGGCTGGTGGGACGTGCCGGTCAGCCAGACGTCCGCCCTGGACTCCACCCGCGCCGCGTACGAGACGTACGCCGCCCACAAGCTCACCCAGCGGCACTACCTGTAAGGACACCCCCGTGAAGACCATTCAGCACTGGATCGACGGATCCCCGGCCCCGGGCGCGGGCCCCCGCACCGCGCCGGTGTTCAACCCGGCCACCGGGCAGGAGCAGGCCCGGGTCGCCCTCGGCGGCTCCGCCGACGTCGACGCCGCGGTCACCGCCGCCGCGCGGGCCTCTCTGGAGTGGTCGGAGTCCTCGCTCACCCGGCGCACCCAGGTGATGTTCGCCTTCCGGCAGCTGCTCGTGGAGCACGAGGAAGAGCTGGGACGGATCATCTCGGCCGAGCACGGCAAGACGGTCGACGACGCGCGCGGCGAGATCGTGCGCGGCCGGGAGGTCGTGGAGTTCGCCTGCGGTCTCGGCGAAGTCCTCAAGGGCGGCTTCTCCGACCAGGTGTCGCGCGGCGTGGACGTGCACGACTTCCGGCAGCCGCTGGGCGTGGTGGCGGGCATCACCCCGTTCAACTTCCCCGCCATGGTGCCGCTGTGGATGCACCCGGTGGCCATCGCCACCGGCAACACCTTCCTCCTCAAGCCCAGCGAACGCGACCCGTCGGCCGCGAACTTCGTGGCGGAGCTGTACCGGCGGGCCGGTCTTCCGGACGGCGTCTTCAACGTCGTCCACGGGGACAAGGAGGCGGTCGACGCGATCCTCGGCCACCCCGGCATCGAGGCGGTCTCCTTCGTCGGATCGACCCCGATCGCCACGTACGTGCACGAGACCGCCACCAGGACCGGCAAGCGGGTCCAGGCGCTCGGCGGCGCCAAGAACCACGCCGTCGTCCTCCCCGACGCCGACCTGGAGTTCGCCGCCGACCACATCACGGCGGGCGCCTACGGATCCGCCGGTGAGCGCTGCATGGCAGTCTCGGTGGCCGTCGCGGTGGGAACGTCGGCCGACGGGCTGGTCGAGGCCCTGGAGCGCAAGGCCCGCGAGGTAAAGGTCGGCCCCGGCGACGCCCCCGGCACCGACATGGGACCGCTGGTCACCCAGGCCGCGCGGGAGCGCGTCGAGAACGCCGTCGGCACCGCCGCCGCCCAGGGCGCCACCGTCGTCGTGGACGGCCGCGGGCTGAAGCTCGACGGTCACCCCGAGTGCGCCGCGGGCTTCTTCACCGGCCCGTCCCTGCTGGACCACGTCACCGCCGGGATGGACGCGTACCGGGAGGAGCTGTTCGGCCCGGTCCTCGCGGTCGTCCGCGTCGACACCCTGGACAAGGCCATCGACCTCATCAACGCCAATCCGTACGGCAATGGAACCGCCCTGTTCACCGGCTCCGGCGAGGCCGCCCGCCGCTTCCAGCGCCGGGTCAGGGTCGGCATGATCGGCGTCAACGTGCCGGTGCCCGTGCCGATGTCGTACTACTCCTTCGGGGGCTGGAAGGACTCGCTCATCGGCGACTCGCCCATCCACGGCCCCGAGGGCATCCGCTTCTACACCCGCCCCAAGGTCGTCACCAGCCGCTGGCCGCAGCCCGCCCAGCAGGACACGGCCGGTTTCACCTTCCCCACATCCCACTGACGCGTCACGGGAAGCCCACGACACCCGCACACCAACCTAGGAGGTGGCCATGGACGTCAGGGACGACACGCCCCAGGCCCCCACACAGAGCAACGCCGTCACGGACCACGCCTCGCCGAAGGTCTACCGAAGACTGCGCGTCATCACCATCATCGCCACCTTCGGCGGACTCCTCTTCGGCTACGACACCGGCGTCATCTCCGGCGCGCTCCCCTTCATGGCCCTCTCCGCCGAGCGGGGCGGGCTCGGACTCAACCCGCTGACCGAGGGGATCGTCGCGTCCTCCCTGGTGGCGGGGGCCGCGTTCGGCGCGCTGTACGGCGGGCGCCTGTCCGACCGGTACGGGCGCAAGCGGGCGATCCTCGGGCTCGCCGTACTGTTCTTCATCGGCGCGCTCGGCACCGCGCTCGCACCGGACCTCGTGGTGATGGTGCTCTTCCGGGTCCTGCTCGGGCTCGCCGTCGGCGGCGCGTCCGCCACCGTGCCGGTCTTCATCGCCGAACTGGCCCCCGCCGCACACCGCGGCCGCCTGGTCACCCAGAACGAGCTGATGATCGTGACCGGCCAGCTGCTGGCCTACACCTCGAACGCGGTCATCGCGAAGACCGTGGGGGAGGGGAGCGTCTGGCGCTGGATGCTCGCGCTGGCCACCATCCCGGCCGTGCTGCTGTGGATCGGCATGCTGTTCGTGCCCGAGTCACCGCGCTGGCTCGCCTCCCGAGGCCGCTTCGAGGACGCCGCCCGCACCCTGGGCCTCATCCGTGACCCGCAGGCGGTCGAGCCGGAGTTCGCCGAGATCAAGCGGCGCGTCATGACAGACGCCGGTGAACCGAAGGCGAGTTGGGGCGACCTGCGCACTCCGTGGGTACGGCGCCTGGTGCTGTTCGGCTTCGCGCTCGCCACGCTGACCCAGCTCACCGGCGTCAACTCCATCATGTACTTCGCGCCGACGATCCTGCTGGACACCGGGCTCGGCACCCAGGCCGCGCTGACCGCCACCATCGCCAACGGCGTCGTCGCGGTGCTCGCCGTCTCCACCGGCATGTGGCTGCTGGGCCGGTACGGGCGGCGCCCGATGCTGCTGACCGGGCAGATCGGCGTCACCGCCTCGCTGGTGCTGATCGCCTTCTGCTTCCTGGTGCTGCCCGAATCGGCCGCCCGCAGCTACCTCGTCCTGGCGTCCATGCTGACGTTCCTGCTGTTCATGCAGGGGTGCGTCGCGACCGTGTTCTGGCTGATGCTCTCCGAGATCTTCCCGCTCCGGCTGCGGGGCTTCGCGATGGGCATGGCCGTGTTCGGCACCTGGACCGCCAACTTCGTCGTGACCCTGGTCTTCCCGCCACTGATCGCCGCCGTCGGCGGTGCCACGTTCCTGCTCTTCGCGGCGGTCAACGTCGCCACCATCTTCTACTACCTGCGCACCGTCCCCGAGACCCGAGGCCGCTCGATGGAAGCCATCGAGGCCCACTTCCGTGGCCAGTCCGCCGACTGACCACCCCCACCACATCGACCAGCCCGACCACCCACTCCACGCTGAAAGGCATATCCATGGCCACGTCCGGCAAGCCCCTGTCCGTCGCGGTAATCGGAGCCGGCATGGCCGGCCGCACCCACGCCGCCGGTTACCGCAACGTCAACACGGTCTTCGCGGCCGGCCTGCCGCCGGTCCGGCTGGCCGCCATAGCCGACGCCAACGTCGCACTCGGCGAGGACGCCGCCCGCCGGTACGGCTACGAGAAGGCGCTCCCCAGCTGGGAGGCCGTGGCCGAGGACCCGACGATCGACGCCGTCAGCATCGTCGTCGGCAACGATCTGCACCGCCCCATCGCCGAGGCCCTGGTCGCCGCGGGCAAGCACGTGCTGTGCGAGAAGCCCCTGGCCGGAACGCTGGACGACGCCCGCGCGATGGCCGAGCTGGAGCGCACCGCCGATGTCGTGACGGCCGTCGGGTACACCTTCCGGCGCTCTCCCGCCATCTCCGCCATCCGCGACCACGTCCAGCGCGGTGAGCTGGGCGACCTCACGCTGTTCAGCGGCCGCTACTGGTGCGACTACGCCACCGACCCGAACGGCCCGCTGAGCTGGCGCTTCAAGGGCGGCCCCGGCTCCGGCGCGCTCGGGGACGTCGGCGCGCACGTGATCGACGCCGCCGAGTACATCGCCGGTCCCATCGCCGCGGTCTCCGGCGCCTCGCTGTCGACGCAGATCCCCAAGCGGCCGCTGCCGCTCGGCGCGGTCGTCGGACACAACGCCGCCCCCGTCTCCGACGAGTTCGGCGAGGTCGAGAACGAGGACACCGCGTCCTTCACCGCGCGCTTCGAGTCCGGTCTCGTGGGCACCTTCTCGCTGTCGCGCACCGCCTTCGGGCTGCCCAACGGGCTCGCCTTCGATGTCGTGGGGCTCGGCGGCCGGGCGGCGTTCGACCAGCACCGGCCCGCCGAGTACCTCTTCGACGACGCCCAGCCGGACGCCCGTACCCGTGGCGCGCGCCACATCATCGCGGGTCCGCAGATGCCGTACTTCAAGGGCGGCTACCCGATGGAGGCGCCGGGCGTGGGCGGCGGCAACGCCGAGATGTTCACGTACCAGGCGCGGGCCTTCCTCGACCAGGTCGCGGGCGTCACCGACCCGCTGCCGGCCTGCGCCACCTTCGCCGACGGGCTGCGGACCATGGAGATCATCCGCGCCATCGTCGAGTCCTCCCACAGCGGCGGTTCCGCCGTCACCATCCCGGCCACCTCCTGACCACCCCCATTACGTAGGAGATACCCATGGCTCTCAAGCTCGGCGCTTACACCGCCTGTCTGCACGACCGCACGCTCACCGAGGCCCTCGACATGCTCAAGGAGAACGGGCTGACCTCCGTGGAGGTCAACACCGGTGGCTTCATTCCCGCCCCGCACTGCCCGGTCGACCTGCTGCTGTCCTCGGCCACGGCACGCGAGGAGTACCTGGCCACCTTCGCCGACCGGGGCATGGAGCTGACCGGCCTCAACTGCAACGGCAACCCGCTCAATCCGCTCCCCGGGGTCGGCCCGAAACACGCCGACGACCTGCGCCGCACCATCCGGCTCGCGGGCCTGCTCGGGGTGAAGCACGTGGTCACCATGTCCGGCACACCGGGCTCCGACCCCGACGCCAAGTACCCCTCCTGGGTCGTGAACCCGTGGGACGGCGTCTACATGGACGTCCTGGACTACCAGTGGGGCGTGGCCGTCGAGTTCTGGAAGGAGATCGACGCGCTGGCCCGGGAGAACGACGTCCGGGTGGCCGTCGAGATGCACCCGCACAATGTGGTGTTCTCCCCGGTCACCCTGAAGCGGCTGGTCGACGAGACCGGCGCCACCAACGTCGGCGCGGAGATGGACCCCTCGCATCTGATGTGGCAGGGCATGGACATCGTGGCGTCCATCAAGTGGCTCGGCCCGCTGGTGTTCCACGCCGCGGCGAAGGACGCGACGCTCTGCCCCGGCGCCGACATCCGCGGCGTACTGGACTCGTCGTTCACCCGCGTGCCCGCTGACGCCCCCGGCAAGGTGCCCACCGGCTACGGCTTCTGGTGCAACGCGTGGCCCAAGGACCCGGCGTGGAAGTTCGTCGCGGTCGGCCTCGGACATGACACCGCCTACTGGACGGAGTTCCTGCGCACCCTCGCGGAGGTCAACCCGGACATGGCCGTGAACATCGAACACGAGGACGCCGCCTACTCGCAGACCGAGGGGCTGGCCCTGGCCGCCAAGAATCTGCGCGGCGCCGCGGCCGACCTCTGAACCCATGAGCATGGGTGGCCCCGTACCCGGCAGGACCGGGTACGGGGCCACGCCCGTGCGGCCGCTACCAGGTGCGGGAGAGGACCAGCCTGGCCTTGTGACCCGAGGCCGACTTCACCCAGATCCTCAGGTTGTTCAGCTGGACCGTGCTCCCCGGACTGGCGCTGCCGCCCAGACGCGTGCCACCGCTGGTGGCCGAGAACTTCACGGACCGGGAGCTGATGTGGGTGACGTTCAGCTTCCCGAACCCGAACGTGCCGCGCTGGACGCTGATGCTCTGCGGCTTCGACACGGTGATGGTGCACCGCCCGTCGTAACAGGGTCCCCGCCCGGCCCCGTACGCCACCGGCGCCATCAGGCCGCCTCCCAGCGCACCCGCCAGGGTCAGCGTCATGGCGGTCGTCGCGGCGCGTCGGCGCATGACCGTACTCATCAAGGAAACCTCCGGTCCTCACAGGGAATCTGGCCCGGAGTTTGTAACCCGGCGGTCCCGGGACCCCTCCCGAGGCCGCCGACGCCCGACGCCCGGCGCGCGGCTCAGGGGCGGCTGGTGAGGTAGCCGCCCATGGAGGTGAAGTACTCGGTGGCGGCCAGCTCGTGGCCGTCCTCGGTCCGTACCCGGGTGATGGCCAGGCCGTGGTTGCGGCCGGTGCGGGCGTCGGCTCCCGCGACGATCACCACCCCGTCGCCCTCGCGGTAGAAGATGCGGCCGGGAGTGCCGCCGTACCGGTTCTGGGACACGTCCGCGGCCAGGATTTCGAGCCGCTTGCCCTTGTGGAAGGTGTAGGTGCTGGGGTACGGCTCGGACTGGGCGCGGACCAGGCGTTCGAGGTCTTCCGCGGGCCAGGTCCAGTCGATGCGGATGTCCTCGGTGGACCGCTTGTGGAAGAAGGTGGCCTGGGACCGGTCCTGCTTCGTGAACTCCGTCTGCCCGGAGGCGATGAGGTCGAGGGCGCCGATCGTGACCGGGGCGATGAGGTCGACGGTCTTGTGGAAGAGGTCGGTGGTGGTGTCCTTGGGGCCCACCGGGACCGCCTCCTGCCGGACGATGTCACCGGCGTCGAGTTCGTCGTTCATCATGTGCGCGGTCACGCCCACTTCGGGCTCGCCGTTGATCAGGGCCCAGATCAGCGGCGAGAAACCGGCGTACTTCGGCAGCAGCGAGTCATGGACGTTGAGCGTGCCGCGGCGCGGCAGGCCGAAGATGCGCGGGGGGATCCAGGTCCGCCAGTTGTTCGCCACGATGATGTCCGCGTCCGCCTCCTTGAGGCGCTCGAACAGCTCGTCGTCGTCGGGGCGGTTGCGGATCAGGACCGGGACGCCGTGCTCTTCGGCGAGGTCGGCGACGGAGTCGCTCCAGATCTTCTCGTACGCGTGCTCGCTCTTGGGATGCGTCACGACCAGGACCACGTCGTGTTCGGAGTCCAGGAGGGCTTGCAGGGTGCGGTGCCCCCAGGTCTGGTAGCCGAACATGACGACCCGCATGGGGTTCCTCCTTGAAGCAGGGGATGACCGGGGCAAGTAAAGCAAGGCTTGCCTTAGTCTGCAACGGGTCGATCTAGGGCCTCAGTTGGCGGAGCGGGTATCGGATTGATTGTTTCCGGCTATCGACAGCCTCACGTGTTTAGCTTAGGCTCGCCTAAGTTGTTGGCGTGTCGTTCCGTCGGCGCGCCCCCTTTTACGCACCATTCTCACCGCCTGACAGGCGATGGCCCCGCACGATGGGAGTGTCATGTCACGGGTTCTTCCTGGTGACGCATTACCGGTTCACGACCTCATTGGCATCGGCTTCGGACCGTCCAATGTGGCCATGGCGATCGCGATCGGTGAGCACAACGCACGCGCCGGAGGGCCGGAGGCGATCAGCGCTCACTTCTTCGAGCAGCAGCCGCGCTTCGGCTGGCACCGTGGCATGCTGATCGACGACGCGACCATGCAGGTGTCCTTCCTCAAGGACCTGGTGACGCTGCGGAACCCGTCCAGTGAGTACAGCTTCCTCTGCTATCTGCAGAGCAAGGGCCGGTTGATCGACTTCATCAACCACAAGAACCTCTTCCCGCTGCGCGTGGAGTTCCACGACTACTTCGAGTGGGCCGCGGCCAAGGTCGGGGACATGGTCTCCTACGGCCACGAGGTGGTCGGCGTCGCGCCCGTCGTCCGGGACGGAGCGGTGGAGTACCTGGACGTGACGGTCCGTTCGGGGGAGGGGCTGGAGGTCCACCGGGCCCGCAACCTCGTCATCGGCACCGGGCTGCGTCCCCTCATGCCGGAGGGCGTGGAGCGCGGCGACCGCGTCTGGCATACCTCCGAACTCCTGGCCAAGGCCGATGGGTTGGAGGGCACCTCGCCCTCCCGGTTCGTCGTCGTGGGCGCCGGGCAGAGCGCCGCCGAGAACGTGGCCTATCTGCACCGCCGCTTCCCCGGGGCCGAGGTGTGCGCGGTCTTCTCCCGGTACGGCTACAGCCCTGCCGACGACAGCGGTTTCGCCAACCGGATCTTCGATCCCGGGGCGGTCGACGACTACTTCGCGGCGCCCGACGACGTCAAGCGGCGGCTGATGGACTACCACGGCAACACCAACTACTCCGTGGTGGACATCGACCTGATCGACGACCTGTACCGGCAGAGTTACCAGGAGAAGGTGCTGGGCGCCGAGCGGCTGCGCTTCCTCAACGTCTCCCGGCTCACCGACGTCAAGGAGACCCCCGCCCAGGTACGGGCCACCGTGACGTCCCTGGTCACCGGCGAGGAGACGCTGCTGGACGCGGATGTCGTGGTCTTCGCCACCGGCTACAGCCCCGTCGACCCCCTCGGCCTCCTCGGCGAAGTCGCGGACAGCTGCCTGCGTGACGACGAGGGCCGGGTCCGCGTGGAGCGGGATTACCGCATAGCGACCGACCCCGGTCTGCGCTGTGGTATCTATCTGCAGGGCGGCACGGAGCATACGCACGGCATCACGTCGTCCCTGCTGTCCAACACCGCGATCAGGGTCGGCGAGATCCTGGACTCGCTCCTCGACCGGGGCGCCGGAGCCGCGTCGGCCGAGGCCCGGCCGGTCGCCGATGGAGTCGGCAGCACCGCGCGCTAGTGCGTCACCGGTGGTACACGGGCCACCGCAGAACGAAGGATGACGTACTGAGACATGGGCACGACTGCGATTGAGCGCCCCGTGGCCAGGGGCGTAACGAAGGCCCGTCGGCGGCGGGTTGTGGGGCTCGGCACGCTCGTGGCGGTCCTGGTGGCCGTGGCGGCGGTGTCGCTGGCCGTCGGTGCGCGCGCGCTGAGCCCCGCCGAGGTGTGGCACGGGCTGTTCGCGGGGCCGGAGCCCGATCAGCGGCTCACCGAGATCAGGCTCATCGTGCGGACCGTGCGGGTGCCCCGGACGGTGCTCGCGATCGTGGCGGGCATCGCGCTGGGGGTCGGCGGTGCGCTGATCCAGGGGTACACCCGGAACCCGATCGCCGACACGGGCCTGCTGGGGGTGAACGCCGGTGCCTCGTTCGCCGTGGTGTCGGTGATCGCCGTGTTCGGGTTCGAGAATCCGTTCCAGTACGTCTGGTTCGGCTTCCTGGGCGCGGCGATCGCGGGTGTCGTGGTGTTCGGGCTGGCGAGCCTCGGCCGGGGTGCGGGCAATCCGCTGACGCTCGCCCTGGCCGGGCAGGGCATCACCGTGTTCCTCGCGGCGATGACGAAGGCGATCGCGCTGTCGGACCAGAAGTCGCTGAACGCGCTGCGGTTCTGGGACGCGGGCTCGGTGGCCGGGGTCGGATTCGATGTCATCTGGCCGGTGACCGCGTTCATCGCCGTCGGGCTGGTGCTGGCGGTGACCACGCTGCCCGCGATGAACCTGCTCAACCTGGGGGATGACGTGGCGCGGGGGCTGGGCGTGAACATCGCGCTGAGCCGGACCGTGGGCATCGTCGCCATCACCCTGCTGGCGGGCGCGGCGACGGCGGCGTGCGGCCCCATCGCGTTCCTCGGACTCATGGTGGCCCACATCGCCCGGTATCTGACCGGGCCGGACTACCGCTGGCTGGTGCCGTACGCGGGGCTGCTCGGGGCCGTCGTCCTCCTCGTCTGCGACATCGTGGGCCGCCTGGTGGTGCGGCCGGGCGAGCTGGACGCGGGTGTGCTCGTCGCTCTCCTCGGCGCCCCGTTCTTCGCGGTTCTGGTGTGGCTCGGAAAGTTCAAGACGGCATGAGCGGAACAGATGTGAGAACGGACGCGAGAGCGGATGTGAAGCGCTCGGTGGCGCCGGGCGTGCGGCTCGGCCAGGTGTCGTTCGTGTGGCGGCCCTGGCTGGTCTGCGTCACGCTGCTGCTGGCGGCGGCGGTCTTCCTGGTGTTCTGCCTGTCCATCGGCGTGGGGGAGTTCCCCATCGGGCTGCCCCAGGTGGTCAGGACGATCCTCGGCCGGGGCGAGCGGGTCGACGAGTTCGTCATCATGGATCTGCGGATGCCGCGCGCCCTGGCCGGGCTCGTGGTGGGGATCGCGCTGGGGGTGTCCGGGGCGCTCACGCAGTCCATCGCGCGCAACCCGCTGGCCAGCCCGGACATCCTGGGGATCACCGGGGGCGCCGGGGCGGTCTCGGTGTTCCTGGTGACGGTGTCGGGCGGGGCGTCCGCGGCGATCGAAGGCGCCGTGGGCCTGTCGGCGGCGGCGCTCGCGGGCGGGCTCGGCACGGGCCTGCTGGTGTACTTCCTGGCGTGGCGGCGCGGGATCGACGGCTTCCGGCTCATCCTCATCGGCATCTCGGTGAGCGCCGTGATGGAGGCGATCACGACGTGGCTGCTGGTCACCGCCGACATCAAGGACGTGGCCCGGGCCCAGGCATGGCTGGTCGGCTCGCTGGACAACCGGTCGTGGGACGAGGTCAATACGGCGCTGTGGTGCACGCTCGCCCTGCTGGCCGTCGTGTCCTGTGTCGCGTTCCAGTTCAAGCCGATGCACCTGGGCGACGATGTCGCCGCGGGCCTGGGCGTCCGGTACTCGCTGGTGCGGGCCGTCCTGCTGCTGTGCGCGGTGCTGCTGGCCGGCGTGGCGGTGAGCGCGGCGGGTCCTGTGCCGTTCGTCGCGCTGGTGGCGCCGCAGGTGGCGATGCGTCTCGCGCGATGCCCGACACCGCCGCTGGCGGCCTCCGGCCTGGTGGGCGCGCTGCTGCTGATCGGCGCGGATCTGGCCGCGCGCACGGCCCTGCCGATCACGCTCCCGGTCGGCGTGGTCACCGCCGCGATCGGCGGCCCCTTCCTCGTCTATCTGCTGGTACGGGCCAACCTGAAATAGGTGCCCCACATAGATGCCTCGGATAGGTGGTAGAAGAAGGTTGGCACACGTGAATACAGGGGGGCTTGTGAGCGCCGAGCGCAGCACCGAGAGCGAGTCCGGGGCCCAGGGCTCCGCACGGCTGGCGGCCAGGAGCGTCACGGTCGGGTACGGCGGACGGAGCGTCATCGACGGCCTGGACGTGGCGATTCCGCCGGGCGTGATCACCACGATCATCGGGCCGAACGGCTGTGGGAAGTCAACGCTTCTGCGCACCCTGACCCGGCTGCTCAAACCGGCCAGCGGGAGCGTCGTACTGGACGGCGAGGACATCGCGCGGCTCAGGACCCGGGACGTGGCGAAGAAGCTGGGCCTGCTGCCGCAGGCGCCGGTCGCGCCGGAGGGGCTGACGGTGGCGGACCTGGTGGCCAGGGGGCGTCATCCGCACCAGAGCTGGCTGCGGCAGTGGTCGTCGGACGACGCCGGGGTGGTGGAGCGCGCGCTGGCCATGACCGGGGTGGCGGATCTGGCCGACCGCCCGGTGGACTCGCTGTCCGGCGGGCAGCGGCAGCGCGTCTGGATCTCGATGACCCTGGCCCAGGGCACCGATCTGCTGCTCCTCGACGAGCCGACCACCTACCTGGACCTGGCCCACGCGATCGATGTGCTCGACCTGGTCGACGACCTGCACGAATCGGGCCGCACCGTGGTCATGGTGCTGCACGATCTCAACCTCGCCACCCGCTACAGCGACAACCTCATCGTGATGCGGGAGGGCGCGATCCTGGCGCAGGGACATCCGCGTGACGTGATCACCGCCGAGCTGCTGGACGAGGCGTTCGGGCTGCGTGCCGCGGTCGTCGACGACCCGGTGGGCGACCGGCCGCTCATCGTGCCGATCGGCCGCGCCCATGTGCGGTCGGAGCAGGTTCCTGCCAAGGAATGTTGCAAGTAAGGCTAGGCTAGCCTCACTTGCTCAGGATAAAGTTTGCCTGCCCTGAAACAAGGGGCGTAACGGACAGCGCGACAGCAAGGGATTCCGGATGCTCCTCGATCGAACGACGCGTATGGCGCCAAGACGGCGGTTAGCGGCGGCACTCTCCGCGGCGGCCCTCGGCGTCGGCCTCCTCGCCGGATGTGGTTCCGACTCGTCGGACAAGACGAACGACGACGCCCCGGCCGCCGCCTCCGGCGCGTTCCCGGTCACCGTGGAGCACGCGTTCGGATCCACGAAGGTCGCCGAAGCCCCCAAGCGGGTCGTCTCCGTGGGCTACACGGACGACCAGGCCATGCTGGCGCTCGGCGTCAAGCCGGTCGGCATGGTCGACCAGTACCCGAACCCCCCGGGCAAGAAGCCCGACATCAACACCCAGTGGCCCTGGGTGAAGGACAAGTGGGGCGACACCCGGCCCGAGGTCGTCATGAAGAACGGCGACTCAGGCCCCGACTTCGAGAAGATCGCCGCCCTGCGGCCGGACCTGATCGTGGCGGTCTACTCCGAGATCGACAAGGCCGCCTACGACAAGCTCTCCAAGATCGCCCCGACCGTGGGCCGCACCAAGGGCGAGAAAGAACCCTTCAGTGCCCCGTGGCAGGACAACGCCGTGCAGATCGCCAAGGCGCTCGGCAAGGAGGACGAGGGCACCAAGCTGGTGCAGGGCGTCCAGGACAAGCTCGACGCGGCCAAGAAGGCGCACCCCAAGTTCGCGGACCAGAAGGCCGTCGCGCTGTCCTGGTACGAGAAGTCGGTGGCGCCGTTCACCTCCACCGATGTGCGCGGACGCCTGGTGACGGGCATCGGCTTCACCTACCAGACCGAGATCGACAAGATCGCGGACGGAAAGTTCTACACCGCGCTGTCCCCCGAGCGCGTCGACCTGGTCGACGTCGACCGTATCTTCGTCGTCAACGACAAGGCGGACCAGGAAGCGCTGAAGAAGTTCAAGCTGTTCGCCAACCTGGACGCGGTGAAGCAGGGCAAGGTGTCGTACCTGCTGGACAGTGAGGGCCCGGCGGTCGGCGCGGCGATGTCCCAGGGCACCCTGCTGTCCCTGCCGTACGCGATCGACGAACTCGTCAAGTCGGCCGGTTAGGTGTGAGCATCACCGAAGCGCGCACCGCCCAGGCCACCCTGCGCACCGCGACCGGACGCGTGGCCACCCGATGGGTCGTGGCGCACTGCCGCGAGGTGCCGTGGCTGTCAGCCGCCACCGTGCTCACCACGGTGGCCGGGGCTGCGCTCCAGGTGCTCCCGGTGCTTCTGCTCGGTCAGGTGGTCGACGGGGTGGCCGAGGGCGAATCGCGCTCGGCCCTGGTCACCATCGGTGTGCTGATGGGAGCCGCCGCGCTGCTCGGCGCGGCGGCCACCGCGGCGTCGACCTATCTGATCGGGCGGCTGGGCGCGGATCTCCTCGCGCGGCTGCGCGAAGGCGCCGTCCGCGCGGTGCTGGGGATGCCGAGCGCACGTATCGAGCAGGTCGGCCGGGGCGATGTGCTCTCCAGGGTCGGCGACGATGTGGCCGTGCTGTCCAAGGGCATCCGTACAGCCGTCCCCACGGTGTTCTCGGCGGGCGTGCTGGTCGTCATCGCCACGGTCGGCATGTTCGGTCTTGACTGGCGGCTCGGCCTCGCGGGCGCGGGTGCGCTGCCCGCGTACGCGCTGGCCCTGCGCTGGTATCTGCCCCGGTCCGCGCCGCTCTACCAGAAGCAGCGGGCGGCCCAGGCCGACCGCGCGCAGGCGCTCATCAGCGGCCTGAACGGCATCGACACGGTCCGGGCGTACCGTCTGGAGGGCGCCTTCCGCGACAAGGTCACCAGCGAGTCGTGGCGGGTGCGGAACTTCGGCATCGAGGTGTTCCGGTTCTTCGGCCGGTTCGTCGGCCGGGAGAACCGCGCCGAGTTCATCGGGCTGGTCCTGATCATCGTGGTGGGTTACGCCCTGCTGGAGGCCGACGCCGCCACCCTGGGCGAGGTGTCGTCCGCCCCGCTGATGTTCCACCGGCTGTTCACCCCGCTGGGCTCCATCATGTTCACTTTCGACGAGGCGCAGAAGTCGGGCGCGAGCCTGACCCGGCTCGTCGGGGTGCTGGGCGAGGCCGCGGAGGACCGGCTGGTGGGCGACGCCCCGGCCGTCGCCCCGGCGGACACCGTGCCGTACCCGGTGACGGTGGAGGGGCTGACGTATCGCTACCCCGATGCCGAGGACCCGGTCCTGCGGGACGTCAGCCTGACGATCCCGGCGGGCGGTTCGCTCGCGCTGGTGGGGGCCACGGGCGCGGGCAAGACGACGCTGGCCGCGCTGATCGCGGGCATCGGGACCCCGGAGGCGGGTTCGGTGCGCGTCGGGCCGACCGACCTGGCCGGTCTGGACGAGGCCGGGGCGCGGGCGCTGGTGTCCATCCTGACGCAGGACTCCCATGTGTTCTCCGGCCCGCTCGCCGACGACCTGCGGCTTGCCGCGCCGGAGGCGACCGACGTCGAGCTGCGGGACGCGCTGCGCACGGTCGGCGCGCAGCGGTGGGTCGACGCGCTGCCCGAGGGCCTGCACACCATGGTCGGCGAGGGCGGCGAACGCCTGGACGTCACCAAGGTGGCCCAGATCGCCCTGGCCCGGCTGGTGCTGAGCCGGTCGCCGGTGGTGGTGCTCGACGAGTCGACCGCGGAGGCGGGCAGCGAGGGCGCCGCCGAGCTGGACCGGGCCGTGCTGGCCGCGTGCGCGGGCCGCACCACGCTGTTCGTGGCGCACCGGCTGACCCAGGCGATGGCGGCGGACCGGATCGCCGTGCTGGACGCGGGACGGGTGGTGGAGCAGGGGACACACGAGGAGCTGGTGGCCCTGGGCGGCCGCTACGCGCGACTGTGGCGGGCCTGGCGAGAAGGCAGCTAGGCGCGCCCGGTTTCAGGTGAGGTCTTCATGACGTGGAAGGAAAGCTGAGTCTTCGATGATGGAACCGAGCGCTCGTCGCGTCCTGCTCTCTCCCGCACGCGTTGCCGACGTACGTCGCCGAACCGGCGAGTTCTCCGATCGGACCATCGCCGGAGCGTGCGCCATCGGGCTGTCCTACTGGGCGACGGGCCACAGCCCCGACGGCATCGACCTCACCCCCGCCACCCTGTTCGCCGACGTCCTCGCATGGGTCGACAACGGCGGTGCGGGACCGGAGAGTTGGGCAGTCGGCGCGGACGGCCGGAGCATCGCCGTCCCGGAGGGTGTCGTACGGGCCGACGCGCAGCTCGCGCTGGACGACCTGGCCGACTTCCCGGACCGGCCGCTCGGCACCATCGGCCCGTCCAGCGTGGCGGCGAGGCTCGACGCCCTGGCCGAGTGGAACGACAACACCGCGGAGCGGGTCCGCCCGACCATCGTGGAGATGTTCCACGAGCAGGCGCGGACCAGGCCGGACGCCATCGCCATCGTCGACGAACACCGGTCGCTGACCTACCGTGAGGCCGCCGAGAAGGCCGCCCAGCTCGCCCACCATCTGCTGGAGCGCGGACTCCGCCCCGAACAGGTCGTCGGTATCTCCCTCGGCCGCTCCGCCGACATGGTGATCGGGCTGCTCGGCGTGGTGCAGGCGGGGTGCGCGTTCGTACCGCTCGATCCGCAGTGGCCCGCCGCGCGCCGGGCCGTCGTCATCGCCGACGCCCAGGTCGTGGCGCAGCTGGGCGGCACGGGCGAGCACCACCCGGAAGAGCCGGACGCCGTGGCCGTCGACCTCGGCGACTGGCGCTTCGGCGGCTACCCCACGCAGAGCCCCGGGGTCACCGTCCCCGGCGACGCCCTGGCATACGTGATCTTCACGTCCGGTTCGACCGGGCGGCCCAAGGGCGCGATGATCCGCCACGAGGCGATCAGCGAGCGCCTGCTGTGGCAGGTCGACGAGATCCTGGGCTTCGGCCACGACGACGCGTCCCTGTTCAAGGCGCCGCTGTCGTTCGACATCTCCATCAACGAGATCTTCCTGCCCCTGGTGTCCGGCGGCAGACTCGTGGTCCTGCGCCCCGGTGGCGAACGCGACCCGCACCATCTGCTGAGCGTGATCGCCGAGCAGCGCGTCACCTTCACCTACCTGGTGTCCTCCATGCTGGACGTGCTGCTGGAGATGGCGGGCGACTCCGGGCGGCTGGACAGCCTGCGCCATGTGTGGTGCGGCGGCGAGGTGCTGACCCCGGAGCTGTACGAGCGGTTCCGCACCCGGCTCGACATCCCGCTGTACCACGGCTACGGCCCCGCCGAGACGACGATCGGTGTCTCGCACGTCATCTACCGGGGCGCGGCGGAACGCCTGTCGACGTCCATCGGCAAAGCCAACCCCAACACCCAGCTGTACGTGCTGGACGACGAACTGCGCCCGGTCCCGGTCGGCGTCGGCGGCGAACTGTACGCGGGCGGCTTCCTCCTGGGCCGCGGCTACATCAACGCGCCCGGCCTGACGGCGTCCCGGTTCGTGGCCAACCCCTTCGCCGGGGACGGCTCCCGGCTGTACCGCACCGGTGACCTGGCGCGATTCGCCCCGGACGGGTCGCTGGACTTCCTCGGCCGGGCCGACAACCAGGTCAAGATCCGCGGCATGCGGCTGGAGATCGAGGACGTCGAGGTCGGCCTCGCCGAGCACCCCAGGGTGCGGCACACCTGCGTCGTCGCGAAGAAGAACACGGCGGGCGGCACCTACCTGGTGGGGTACGTGATCCCGGCGGCCGGGAGCGAGGACCTGCGCGCGGACGAGGTCACGGCGTGGGCCGCCGCGCACATGGTGGAGTACATGGTGCCCGCCCACATCGTCGTGATGGCGGAGTTCCCGCTCACCGCGAACGGCAAGCTCGACCGCCGCGCGCTGCCGGAACCCGTGATCGGAACGGGCTCGCTCACCCCGCCCGCCACCGAGAACGAGCGCGTGGTGTGCGCGGCGGTCGCGAAGGTGCTGCGGCTGGACGAGGTCGGTGTCGACCAGGACTTCTTCCAGCTCGGCGGGGACAGCCTGCTGGCGATCTCGCTGCTGAGCGCGGTGCGCGACGCGGGACTCCACCTCACGGCCCGGCAGATCTTCACCCACAGCACCGTGGGGGCGCTGGCGGCGGTGGCGCTCGTCGCGGACACCGCCACCGTGGACCGGGAGGATGTCGCGACCGGCACGGTCGTGGGCTCGCCCATCGTGCAGTGGCTCGGCGAGACCACGGACGCCATCGACGGCTTCGTACAGTCGGTCGTGCTGAACACCCCGGCGTACCTGACCGCCGACGCCCTCGACGCGATCCTCACCGCCGTGGTCCGGCGCCACGACATGCTGCGCGCCACGCTGGTGCGCGGCGACCGCTGGAGCTTCGCCATCCCAGAGGCGGACCGGGCCACGGCGTCATGGCAGGAGAGCGACCGGCCGATGGAGGAGTGCGTCGCGCTCGCCACCGACGGGCTGGACCCGGCGGGCGGCGTGATGCTGCGCGCCGTCTGGCGGCGCGAGCCACGGCAGCTGGTCGTGGTCGTCCACCATGTGGTGGTCGACGGCGTTTCCTGGCGGGTCCTGATGGACGACCTGGCCACCGCGTGGCGGCAGTTCGCCTCGGGCGAGCCGATCGCGCTGCCCCCGGTGGGCACGTCGTTCCGGCGCTGGACGCAACTGCTGGAGCACACCGCGTTCGACGCGGACCGTGGCTACTTCCAGAGCCCCCTGCCGGGCGCGGACGCACCCGTGGGCAGGCGCGCGCTGTCCGAGGCCGACACCGTCGCACGGGAGCGGGTACGGACCGTGTCGGTCGGCCCCGAGATCACGGCCGCGCTGCTCGGCGAGATCCCCGCGAAGTTCCACGCGGGGGTGAACGACGTGCTGCTGACCGCGCTCGCCGTCACCCTCGCCCGATGGCGCCGCGACCTCGGACAGGACCAGACGTTCGCGCACATCGAACTCGAAGGCCACGGCCGCGAGGGGCGGTTCGTGGCGGACACCGCCGGTTTCGAACCGGAGCTGTCGCGGACCGTGGGCTGGTTCACCACCCTGTTCCCGGTGACCGTGGACCCCGGCGCGGCGGCCGACTTCACCGCGCCCGGGTATCTGGCCGCCGCGCTCAAGGCGGTCAAGGACGACCTCGCCCGAGTGCCGGGCAACGGCGTGTCCTACGGCGCCCTGCGGTATCTGCGTGGCGCCGAGTTCGACGCGCCCGCACCGCAGGTGTTGTTCAACTACCTCGGCCGCTTCGAGGCGGGCGCGTCCGGCGACTGGCAACTCACGGGCTCCACCGGACAGTTGGGCGAGAAGCGCGACCCGGGGATGCGCCTGCCGCGCGCCCTGGAGTTCAACGCGATCACCGAACCCGCCTCGACCGGCGCGTACGAACTGGTCACCACCCTGTCCTGGCCCGACGGGATGTTCACCGACGACGACATCGCGACGATCGGCGCGTACTTCCGCGAGACCCTGGCCGGGCTGGCCGCGCTCGACCAGGGCGGCCACTCGCCCAGTGACTTCGGCCCGGTGCCGCTCACCCAGGCCGACGTCGACGCCCTGGACGGCCCGGCGCTGCGCGACATCCTGCCGCTGACCCCGCTGCAGGAGGGCCTGTACTTCCACTCGGTCTTCGACGGCGACTCGCCGGGCGCGTACGTCGAGCAGCAGCTGCTGACCCTGGACGGTGAGGTGGACACCGACCGGCTCGCGGCGGCGGCCACCCGGTTGCTCACCCTGTACCCGAACCTGGCCGCCCGGTTCACGGCCCTCGCCGACGGCCGCGTGGTCTCCGTACTGGAGCGCGGCGTGGAGGCGCCCTTCACCACGCTGGACCGCCCCGGCATCACCGACGACGAGATCCGCGCCCTGGCCGAGCGGGACCGCCGCGCCGGATTCGACCTGGCCACCGGCCCGCTGATGCGGTACACGCTCATCCGTGGCGGCCCCGGCAGGGATGTCCTGGTGCAGACCGTGCACCACATCATCGCCGACGGCTGGTCGGTGCCGCCGATGCTCCGCGCGCTGCTGGCCGAATACCACGCACCGGGGACCGTGCACCCGCTCGGCGGCTTCCCCGACTACGTACGGCAGCTCGCCGGACGCGACGACGACGAGAGCGACCGGGTGTGGCGCGAACAGCTCGCCGAGCTGCCCGGACCCTCGCTGGTCGCCGAGGGCCACACTCCCTCCGACCGGTTCGCCGACACCGCCGTGGAGCCGGGGGAGGACATCGACGCGGCCGCCCGGTCGGCCGGTGTGCCGCTGAGCGTGGCCGTGCACAGCGCCTGGGCCGTGACCCTGGGCTCCCTCCTGCACGGCCGGGACGTGGTGTTCGGCTCCACGGTGTCCGGGCGGGACGCGGAGGTGTCCGGCATCGAGGACATGGTGGGGCTGTTCATCAACACCATCCCCGTGCGCGCCCGCTGGGCCGGTACCACCACGGCCGCTGACCTGCTCGCCTCGGTGCGGGAACACCAGAGCGCGGTGCTGCCGCACCAGCATGTCTCGCTGGCCCGGATCGGTCGGCAGACCGGCGCGGGCACGCTGTTCGACACCCTGGTGGTGTTCGACGTGGCGACCGATGTGGCCGCGCTGCGACGGCCCGGCGACACTCTCTCCATCACCGGAATCGTCAACGAGGGCGCCCCGCACTACCCGCTGACGCTGGTGGTCGAGCGCGCGCTCGACGGCCGCCCCCGCTTCAACCTGATCTACGACGGTGAACTGCTGCGCGAGACAACCGCCCAGGCGATCCTGCACACGTTCACCCGGACCCTCACCGGCCTGCTCACCCGGCCGGACACCCTGGTCGGCGACCTGGCACCGCAGGACACCCGGCGTCCCGAGCGGATCGCCGAGACGACCCTGGGCGGACTGTTCGACACCGCCGCGCGCCGTGACCCGGCGGCCACCGCCGTCACCCAGTGCGGTCTCGACGGCGGCACCCGGTCCCTGACCTACGGCGAACTCGCGGACGCGAAGGACGAGCTGGCCGCTGTCCTGCGCGCGGCCGGGGTAGGTCCGGGCCAGCGGGTCGCCGTTGCCGTCCCGCGCTCCGTCGAACAGGTCGTCGCCCTGGTCGCGATCGTCAGCGCGGGCGGCGCGTACGTACCGCTGGACCTGGCGTACCCGGACGAACGGCTGGAGTACATCCTCGCCGACGCCGCTCCGCAGGTCGTCCTCGTGGAACGGGAGCAGCGCGACCGCTTCACCCGGCTGCTGGACCGGGCCGGTGTGCGAGCCCGTGTGCTGGTGCGGGAGGACGAGCGGCCACCGGCCACCACCGAGCCCGGGCCAGAGGCCGCCTGGCACGACCCCGCGTACGTGATTTACACGTCCGGGTCGACCGGCAGGCCCAAGGGCGTCGTCGTCCCGCACTCCAGCGTGGTGACCCTGCTCGCGAACACCCGACCCGACATGGACTTCGGTCCAGATGACGTCTGGGTCCAGTTCCACTCCTTCTCCTTCGACTTCGCGGTCTGGGAGCTGTGGGGCGCGCTGGCGCACGGTGGCGAGCTGCTGGTGCCGGAGTACGGGCTGACCCGCTCGCCCGTCGACTTCCACCGGCTGGTCCGGGAGCGCGGAGTGACCGTACTCAACCAGACCCCGTCGGCGTTCTACCAGTTCATCGAGGCCGACCGGCATGCCGGTGAGCCGTTGCCCGCGCTGCGCCGGATCATCTTCGGCGGCGAGGCGCTGGATCTGGGGCGGCTGCGCGGCTGGGTCGAGCGGCATGGCACCGGATCGCCCGAGCTGGTCAACATGTACGGCATCACCGAGACCACCGTCCATGTCACCCACCGGGTGCTGACCGACGAGGACTTCGGCCCCGGCCACGACGTCAGCCCGATCGGCGGTCCGATTCCCGGGTTGGTCACCTATCTGCTCGACGACCGGCTCCGGCCGGTGCCGCCGGGCCGGGAGGGCGCCATCTACGTCGCGGGCGACCAGGTGTCGCTGGGCTATCTGGGCAGGCCGGGGCTCACCTCGGGCCGGTTCGTGGCGGACCCGTTCGCGGGCGACGGCTCCCGCATGTACCACACGGGCGACCTCGCCATCCGCACCCTCGACGGTGAGCTGGAGTTCACCGGCCGCGCCGACGATCAGGTCCAACTCAAGGGTTTCCGTATCGAGTTGGGCGAGGTGGAGGCCGCCGTCCGGGAACTCGACGGTGTGGTCGACGTGGCCGTCACCGTGGCGGACACCGGAGACCACCTCGTCGCACACATCGTGGGCCGGGTGCCGGGCGACTTCGCCGCGTCGCTGTCCACGAAGCTGCCGGTGCACATGGTGCCGGGCCGGGTGCTGCCGGTCGACGCCCTGCCGCTGACGGTCAACGGCAAGCTGGACCGCAAGGCCCTGATCCAGCGAGCCGCCGCCCAGGACGACACTCCGGCCGCGATGAGCGATTCCGCGCTCGCCGCACTGGTCGGCATCTTCGCGGACACGCTGCCCGGATCCGCCGTGGACGCCGACACCGACTTCTTCCGGGCCGGGGGCGACAGCATCGTCGCCATCACGGTGATCAACCGGGCCAGGGCGCTCGGCCTGCCGATCGCGCCACGTGACGTGTTCCTGTTCCGGACACCGCGGGCGCTCGCCGAACACCTGGGAACGCGCACACCGACAGCAGAAGCGCCCGCATCCGTCCGCCGCGAGGACGGCCCGCTGACACCGACGCCGATCATCCTGCGCCAGCGCGAACTGGGCGGATCGCTCGCCCGGTTCGCCCAGGCCAGGACGCTGGTGGCGCCCGAGGGCACCGGGTTCGCCGACGCCCAGCGCGCCGCGAACGCCGTGCTGGCCGCGCATCCCGCCCTGCGGCTGCGGCTGCGCGTCGAGCACGGGGTGTGGGCCCCGCGTACCGAGCCCGCCCGCGAGGTCGCCGTCGTGACGCCGGACACCACCGATGCCACAGCGGCGGCGAACGAGGCCGCCGGGCGGCTCGATCCCGAGTCCGGGGATGTGGCCGCGTTCTCGTGGCTGGAGGCGAGCCGGACCCTGGTGGTCACCGTGCACCATCTCGCCGTCGACTCGGTGTCCTGGCTGATCCTGCTGGACGACCTGGCCACCGCCCTGCGCGGGGAGCCCCTGGCGCCGCCGACCACGTCGTACGCCGAGTACGCCGAAGCCCTCGCATCGCAGTCCGCTCACGCGATCGACGACCTCGGGCACTGGATCACCACACTGCAATCACCCGAACTCCTGCCGACCATGGGCGAGTCGCGCGTAACCACGGTCGTGCTCGCGCCCGAGGTGAGCGACCGGGTGACCCGTACCGCGCCCGCCGCGCTCGGCGTCGGTCTCACCGAGCTGCTGTGCGGCGCGCTGCGCACCGCGCTGACCCGCGTCCAGCCCACGCCCACCGATCTGGTGATCGAGCTGGAGCGGCACGGCCGGGTCCCGGCGCTGGAACACCACGACTACACCCGCACGGTCGGCTGGTTCACCTCCATCGCGCCCGTACGGCTCACCGCGCACACCGACCCCGTCGCGGCGGCGCACGAGGTGGCCGAACGCCAGCCGGACGAGCGCGCACACGTCGGCTACGGGCAGCTCAGATACCTCAACCCGCAGACGGCGCCACTGCTCGACTCCCGCCCGCAGGTGCTGTTCAACTACCTCGGCCGGGGCGGCGAGTCCCACGCGCCGCGCATCACCGGCGGCGATCAGGGCAGCCCGTACGCCGTCGAGGTCAACGCGTGGACCGACGCGGCCACCGGAAGCCTGCACACGGAGTTCATCCTCGCCGAGGGCATCCCGGACGAGATCACCGAACACTGGCGGAGCGCGCTGGAACACCTCGCGGACGCCTCCGCGACGGCCGAGCGCACCGCGCCCGTGACCCCGCTCCAGCGAGGGCTGTTCTTCCAGGCCCAGCTGGCGGGCCCGGCCGGACACTATGTCGCGCAGAGCTGGTTCACCTTCGACCGGCGCCTGGACACCGACGCGCTGGCCGAGGCGATGGCGTACGTGATCGCCCGCTACCCGGGCGTGGCCGCCGGATTCGCCACCGACGACGACGGAAACCCGGTCCAGGTCCTGGGCGCGGGGCGGCGGGTCGACGTCCGTACGGTGTCCCTCGCCACGGACGCCGAGGTCGACGCCCTGCGCGTACGGGACCGCGACACCGGATTCGATCCGGGGGAGCCGCCGCTGATCCGGATGACCGTGGTGCGGCTGCCCGACGACCGCGACGGGCTGCTGCTCAGCTACCACCTGCTGCTGTGGGACGGCTGGTCGCGGGAGATCGTGCTGCGGGAACTCTTCGACGCCTACGCGGCCGTCCTCGCGGGCGAGCTGACCGCACCGGTCCCGGCCACGCCGAGCTTCGAGGACCACGCCCGGGCGCTCGGCGCCCGCGACGCGGCCGTATCGGAGCGCTTCTGGGCGGAGCACCTGGCCGGTGTTCCCGGCCCGACGCTGCTCGCCGGACCGGCGCCGTCCCTCGTGGACGACCTGCCGCGCACCCTCGTGCACCCGCTGTCCGCCGAGCTGTCGGACCTGCTGCGGGACGCGGCCAGGGCGCACGGCGTCACGCTGAACTCGGTGCTGACCGGCGCGTTCGGCCTGCTGCTGGGCGCCCGTACGGGCCGTAGCGACGCCGTGTTCGGCGTGACCGTCTCGGGCCGGGAGGGCGAGGGGCTGGACGGCATCGTCGGGGTGCTGCTCAACACCGTGCCCCAGTGGACCCGGGCCAGGCCGGACGACACGGCCGGCGCGTATCTGTCGGCCGTCCAGGCGGCCAGGGTCGAGGCGATGGAGCACGAGCACCTGGGGCTCGGCGAGATCCAGCGGGCCAGCGGGCACGACACCCTCTTCGACAACCTGTTCGTGCTGCAGAACTTCCTCGACATGGACGCGTTCGCCGAGATGAACGCCCGGCACGGCATCACCTCCGTCAAGGCCGACGACTCCACTCACTATCCGTTCACCTGGGTCGTCACGCCCGGCGACCGGCTCACGGTCAAGCTGGAGTACCGCGACCACGACACCGCGAACGCCCGCCGCCTCCTGGACGACTACCTGAGCGTCCTCGAGGACGTGGCCCGCTCCACCGGACCGGTCGGCGCGCTGCGCGGTCTGGGGCCGTGGCCCTCGCGGGAGGCGCGTACGGACGTCGGCACGGACACCGTGGTCGACCGCTTCGACCAGGCGGCGGACCGCGACCCGCAGCGGGTGGCGCTCGTCGCCGATGGTTCGACCATGACCTTCGCGGGGCTACGGGACCGCAGCCGCGCTGTGGCGGGTGTGCTCGCCCAGCGCGGCATCGGCCCGGAGACGACCGTGGGGCTCGCGATACCGCGCTCCCTCGACTCGATCGTGGCGCTGTTCGCCGTGCTGCGTGTCGGCGCCGCGTACGTACCGCTGGAGCTGGACCACCCGGACGAGCGGATCGCCGCGATCGTCGCGGATGCCCGCCCCGACGTCATCCTCACGGTGAGCGCGGTGTCGCCCCGGCTCACCGGCGACCTGATCGAGCTGGACCGCCCGCTGCCCGGGGCCGAGCCATATGTGACGTTCGCGCCGGACGACCCGGACCGGCTGCGGCACCCCGCGTACACGATCTACACCTCCGGCTCTACGGGCAAGCCCAAGGGCGTGGTGACCGAGTACGCCGGGCTCACCAACATGCTGATCAACCATCAGCGCCGGATCTTCGAACCGGTGCTCGCGGAGCACGGCCACCGCACCTTCCGGATCGCGCACACCGTGTCGTTCGCCTTCGACATGTCGTGGGAGGAGCTGCTGTGGCTCGCCGACGGCCACGAGGTGCACATCTGCGACGAGGAACTGCGCCGCGACGCTCCCCGGCTGGTCGAGTACTGCCTCGAACACGGCATCGACGTCATCAACGTGACCCCGACCTACGCACAGCAGCTGGTGGCCGAGGGCCTGCTCGACAACCCGGCACGGCGCCCGGCGCTGGTGCTGCTCGGCGGCGAGGCCGTCACCCCGACGCTCTGGCAGCGGCTCGCCGAGACCGAGGGCACGGTCGGCTACAACCTCTACGGACCCACCGAGTACACGATCAACACCCTCGGCGTCGGCACCTTCGAATGCCAGGACCCGGTGGTCGGAGTGGCGATCGACAACACCGATGTGTATGTGCTCGACCCCTGGCTGCGGCCGCTGCCGGACGGAGTCCCCGGTGAGCTGTACGTAGCGGGCATCGGCATCGCGCGCGGCTATCTCGGCCAGCCCGGCCAGACCGCGCACCGCTTCGTCGCCTGCCCGTTCGGCGCTCCAGGGGAACGCATGTACCGCACCGGGGACCTGGTGATCCGGCGGCCCGACGGCAACCTGATGTACCTGGGCCGCACCGATCAGCAGGTCAAGATCCGGGGCCACCGGGTCGAACTGGGCGAGGCGGAGGCCGTGTTCGCGGCGCACCCGGCGGTGCGGTTCGTCGCCGCCGTCGCCCAGCCCGACCCGCAGGTGGACGGCGCGTACCGGCTGGCCGCCTACCTGGTGCTGGAGGGGGCGGAGCTGGCGGCGGTGGCCGCCGAAGTGGGCGCCGGGCTGCCGGACTTCCTGCGCCCCACGCACTACGCCCAGGTCGACAGCATCCCGCTGACCGTGAACGGGAAGGCTGACACCAAGGCGCTGCCGGAGGCCAAGCCGCTCGGCGCGCTGACCACGGCGGGAGAGCGGAGGCCCGAGACCGAGACCGAGACCGTGGTGTGCGAGTTCTTCGCCGAGGCACTGGACCTGGACGACGACGAGGTGAGCGCGGTGAGCGACTTCGTGTCCCTGGGAGGGCACTCCATGCTGGCGGTACGGCTGATCGGGCTGCTCCGCCGAGAGTACGGTCCTGTGATCACGATCCGTGATCTGTTCACCCTGCGAACCCCGGAAGCGATGGCCCGCCACCTCGATGACAACGCACCGCGATGACCACTCCTGACACGCAGCGGCCCCGACCGGGGTCCGACATCCTCCGGACCGCCCTGCGCCGCAACAAGGGCGCGATGGCCTGGGGCACCGTCCTCATGGGCCTGTACCAGGCGGGCGAGACGGCCTTCCCCATCGCGCTCGGCCTCATCGTCGAGCACACCATGCGGGACCGGAGCCTCGGCGCGCTCGGCCTGTCGATCGCCGCGCTGGCGGTGATCATCACGACGGTGTCGCTGTCGTGGCGGTTCGGGATGCGCGTCCTGCAGAAGGCCAACACGACCGAGGCACACCGCTGGCGGGTGAAGGTCGCGGCCTGCGGCCTCCAGCCGGTGGCCAGGGACGTCGACCTGAAGTCCGGCGAGGTGCTGACCATCGCCACCGAGGACGCCGACCAGACCGCCGACATCATCGAGGTGGTGCCGCTGCTGATCAGCTCGCTGGTCGCGGTGCTGGTCGCGGCGGTCGCGCTGGGCCTGGCCGACGTACGGCTCGGGCTGCTGGTGATCGTGGGCACCGTCGCGATCCTGTCGGCCTTAAGCGTGCTGTCCAAGCGGATCGGGTCCAGCACCCGCGAACAGCAGGCCCGGGTGGCGCGGGCGGGCGCGAAGGTCGCCGACCTGATCACCGGCCTGCGCCCGCTGCACGGCTTCGGCGGCAACTCCGCCGCGTTCCGGTCCTACCGCGAGGTCAGCACGGAGGCCAAACACCAGGCGATCACCGTCGCCAAGGTGAACGGCGTGTACGCGGGCACCGCGCTGGCCCTCAACGCGGTCCTCGCCGCCGCCGTGACCCTGACGGCGGGCTCGCTGGCCTGGAGCGGCAGCATCAACATCGGGGAACTCGTCATGGCCGTGGGGCTGGCGCAGTTCATCATGGAACCGCTGAAGCTGTTCTCGGAGATGCCGAAGTACGTGATGATGGCGCGCGCGTCCGCCGAGCGGATGGCGCTGGTGCTGGCCGCGCCGCCGGTGGCGGCCCCGGGCCCGGAACGCCCGGCCACCGGTGGCGGCCTGGAGATCGACTGCGTCCGGTACGGGACCCTGCGCGAGCTGAAGTTCCAGGTGGCGGCGGGCGAGTTCGTGGCCATCGCCGCCTACCAGCCGCGCGCGGCGGCCGATCTGGCGTCGGTCCTGGCCGTGAACGTCCCGCCCGGCGCGTACGAGGGAGCGGTGCGGGTCGGCGGGCAGGAGCTGGCGGACCTGGCGGTCGAGGCGGTCCGCGGGCACCTGCTGGTCAACCCGTACGACGGGGAGATCTTCGCGGGCACCCTCCGGACGAACATCGACCCCTCGGGCACCAGCCGGATGATCCCCGAGGCCGTCGAGGCGTCCATGCTGACCGATGTCGTCGCCCTCCACCGCGCGGGCCTCGACTACGGCGTCCGCGACCGTGGCGCGAACCTCTCCGGGGGGCAGCGCCAACGGCTGTCCCTGGCCAGGGCGCTGGCCGCCGACACCGATGTCCTCGTACTGCACGACCCGACGACGGCCGTCGACGCGGTCACCGAGCAGCTCATCGCGCGCAACGTCGCGAAGCTGCGCCGGGACCGCACCACCATCGTGATCACCAGCAGCCCGGCCCTGCTGGACGCCGCCGACCGTGTTCTCGTCCTGGACGACGGCGTCATCACCGCCGAGGACACCCACCGCAACCTGCTCGCCACCGACGAGGGTTACTGCTCGGCGGTGGCCCGGTGACGTGTTGAGCCCGGTGGGCTGGGTCAGGCGAGGGCCCAGGCGACATCCCTGAGCAGGGCGTGCCGCCAGCCCGCCCGGTCGTGGCCGGACGCCGACCGCGCGACCCGTACGGTCGCACCGGTCCGTACCGCCAGGGTCTCGGTCAGCTCGCAGTGGGGGAGCATGCTGGTCTCGTGTTCCCCCACGTCGAACGCGACCCGCAGGCCGGACAGATCGGGGCGCTCCCGCAGCCGTGCGGCGATGGCGCCGCCGACCGGGCCGCCCAGCGGGTCCGGCAGGTCCAGGGCGCCGGGTGTCCACCAGAACGACCCCGACTGACAGGCGACGCGGGACACCAGCTCCGGGAACTCCAGCGCCGCGTACACCGCGCTCAGCCCGCCCAGGCTCTGCCCGGCGACCACCAGCCGGTCGAGGTCGGCGGGTACGCCGGACTCCGCCACCAGCGGCAGCAGTTCGTCCCGGACCGCCTCCCACAGCTCGGGCGCGCACCCGAACTCGGCCTCCCGGTCCTTGACCGGTACGAAGACGAGCGTGACGGCGGGCATCTCGCCACTGGCGGCGGCCGAGTCGAACGCGGTCATGGCCGGGTGCAGATACAGCCAGTCGTCCCCGTCGAGCAGCAGGACCACGGGCCCGCCGCCGCCCACCGGGTGGACGCGCACGGTGCGCCGCCCGCCGAGCCGTTCGCTGTTCCAGCGGATCCGGGTGCGCGGGACGGGCAGTACGTCAGCGGCGCCGAAGACGGGCCAGTGCGGCTGGGCCGGGGCGTCCGGGGTGGCGGCGATGGACCGGTCGCCACCGGCACCGACCGGGTTGAACGGGTCGGCGTGGGCTTCGCCGTCCGTGAGGAACTGGTAGGTGACCCGCAGCCGCGCGGGCATGCGCACCTCGGCGTACCAGCAGTCCGTGTCGCCCCACCGGCGCAGGGGCACCGGCTCCGACCAGCTTTCGAAGCCGATGGTCGCCGGGGACCCGCGCCACAGGAAGAGGGTCACCCAGCCGCCGTCGCCGTCGGGTATCGACGCGGGCGCCTCCGCCTCCGCCGCGGCCCAGAACTCCTCGGTGCCCGGCGTGCCGGACAGTCCGAACTCGACGAAGGCGGTTTCCCTGCCGGTCGCGCCCAGGCGCATGAACGTCTCCTTGTGAGAGGGGAGGGACACGGATAAGCTCCTGTCAATTAGGCGAGCCTAACCTAACTTTTGGCGTTCACCGCGGGAGAGCCCTGTCCGATGCTCTGCACCAGACTGACGAACGCACGTTTCCTCACCATGGACCCCGACCACCCCGTCGCCCATGACCTGGGCGTGTGGCGGGGCCGGATCGTGGGCCTGGACGAGGCCGTGACGTCCCTGCCCGCCCGCGAGGTGATCGACCTCCAGGGCGCCACCGTGCTGCCCGGGTTCATCGACGCCCATGTGCACCTGGCCTGGACCGGCTTCAAACAGAACACGCCGAGCATCGCGGGGCACTCGCGGATCGACGACGTGCTCGCCCTCGTGGAGGAGGCCGTCACCCGCAAGGGCTCGCCCGGTGCCTGGGTGAGCATCGCGGGCTACGACCAGCGGGCCCTCGGCCGCCATCTGACCGCCGCCGAACTGGACCGGGTCAGCCACGGCCACAAGGTGTTCCTGCTGCACGAGTCCGGGCACGGCTGCGTCGTCAACTCCGCCGTCCTGGACCTGCTCCCCGCCGACCTGCCGCACGAGAACGGCTTCCTGGCCGAGGGCGCCATGGGCGCCGCCCGCGCCCTGCGCCTGCCGCACGCCCAGACGGAACTGGCCGAGGCGATCGGGCGCGCCGCCCGGACCTGCCTGGCCGAGGGCGTCACCGCCTGCGCCGAGGCGGGCATCGGCGGCACCCTCTTCGGCCATAGCCCGGTCGAGCTGGGCGCCTACCAACTCGCCCAGGAACAGGGCCTGTTGCCACTGCGCGTCCAGCTCATGGTGTCCGCCGACCGGCTGCGCCCGGCCGCCGCACATCCGGCCGACGGCATTCCCCGCGCCCTCGACCTCGGCCTGCGCACCGGATTCGGCGACGACCGGCTGTCGGTGGGCGCGCTGAAGATCTTCACCGATGGCGGGATGATGGCCCGGACCGCCGCACTCAGCAGCCCGTACGAAGGGCTTGACCACCGGGGCGAGTTGCAGGACGACCCGGAGGTGCTCGCGGACACCATCGTGGACGGCCACCTCGCCGGGTGGCAGCTCGCCGTTCACGCGATCGGCGACCGCGCGGCCGACCTCGCCCTGGACGCGCTGGAACGGGCCCAGCGCCTCCGCCCGCGCCCCGCCGCCCGGCACCGCATCGAGCACGCCGGGCTGATCCGCCCCGACCAGCTCGCGCGCTTCGCGCGGCTCGGCGTCAGCGCGGTTGTCCAGCCCAACTTCCTGCGCTCCTTCGGCGACGACTACGCGGCGATCATGGGCGCGCATCGCGCCCCCTGGCTCTATCGCGGCAGGGCGTTCCTGGAGCACGGCATCACCCTCGTCGGCAGCTCCGACCGCCCGGTGACCGATGGATCCCCGCTGCGGGCCATCCAGTTCATGGTGGAGCGCGCCTCCGGGTCCGGCCAGGTCATCGGCCCGGACGAGGGCATCACCGTCGACGAGGCGCTGCACGCCTACACGGTGGCGGGCGCGTACGCGTGCCACTGGGAGGACAGCCTCGGCAGCCTCACCCCGGGCAAGCTCGCCGACCTCGTCGTGCTCGGCGACGACCCCCGGCGCGCCGAACCCTCGCGCATCGGCGACATCGACGTGGTGGCGACGTATGTCGGCGGCCGCGAGACCGGCGCGTCCGCGCTGTGAGCGGGATATCGGCGGTTGCCGGGGTACTGCCCGCGCCGACACCGTCCGCGCCGACACCGTCCGTGCGGACGGCCCGTCAGGAGGACGCGGCCGAACTCGCCGCATTATCCCGGCCCTTCGTGCGCTCGGGTGCCCTGCGGGAGCGTCCTGACGCGCTCTACGCCACCCACGCGGCCGACTTCCTCGTGGCGGAGGCCCCGGACGGCACCCTGGAGGGGTGCGTGGGGCTGCGGGTGCACGGTACCGCGCCGGGGGAGGGTCGCGGGCCCGCGGGTGTCGTGTACAACTTCTGCGTGGCCGGGCGGCGGCAGGGGAGCGGAGTGGGGGCCGGGCTGCTGCGCGCGGTGCTGGCCAGGGCGCGCGCCCAGTCGCTCGACGCCGTGTTCACGGCGACGACCGGCGGTGGTGGCCTGTTCCTCCGGTACGGATTCACACCCACGCCGGTGCGCCTGGCGCCCGCGTCCTGGGCGGCGTCGCTGGATCCCCGGCGCGATGCGCGGGTCCTCGGGCGGAACCTGTGACCCCTCATACGGCGGCGCTTCCGTCGCGGTCCGTGTCGTGGTCCGCACTGTGCTCCGGGTCGCGGTCGGGGCTGTGGTCGGGTACCACGGTGGTGCCCTGGCCCGGTTCGCCGAGAACGCCGCGCAACACCGCGTGCGCCACCCGCCCGTCGAGTACGTGTGCGCTGCGTACCCCGCCACGGACGGCCCGCAGGCAGCCCTCCATCTTCGGCAGCATCCCGCTCGCCAGCCCCGGCAGCAGTTCGTCCAGCGCGTCGGCCGTCAGCCGCTGGATCACCTCGGTGCTGTGCGGCCAGTTCGCGTACAGCCCCGCCACATCGGTGAGCATCACCAGCCGCTCGGCGTCGAGGGCCACGGCCAGTGCGGACGCCGCGAGATCGGCGTTGACGTTGTAGACCTGCCCGTCCGTGCCGCGCGCCACGGGGGAGACCACCGGGATGTGGCCCTCCTCCAGGAGCGTGCGCACCATGCCCGGGTTCACGTCCACGACATCGCCGACGAGGCCGATGTCCACCGGCCGTCCGTCCACCCAGGCGGGCCGCCGCACGGCGGTCATCGTGTGCGCGTCCTCGCCCGTCATGCCGACGGCGAAAGGCCCGTGGGCGTTGATGTGGCCGACCAGCTCCCGCTGGACCCGGCCGGACAGGACCATGCGGACCACCTCCATGGCCTCCGCCGTGGTCACCCGCAGGCCCGCCTCGAACCGGGTCTCCAGGCCTAATCGGTCGAGCATCGCGCTGATCTGCGGCCCGCCCCCGTGGACGACGACCGGCCGCAGGCCCGCGTGCCGTAGCTCCACGACATCAGTGGCGAACGCGCGCTGCAGATTCGCGTCCACCATGGCGTGACCGCCGAACTTGATGACGACAGGTCTCATCTGTGTCCCCGCCCCGTTCATGAGGTGCGTTCAGCCGACCTTGCCAAGATTTTGTTAGCTTAGCCTAGCCTCAATAGCGATGGCGGGTGTCGTACGCGCTTACCAGCCGCGGGCGGCCCGCTGGAGGGCATCGCGCACCCGGAGCACATCGGGGTTGGTCTCGGCGCCGGGCCGCTGGATGAGGAACAGCGTGTTCAGCGGGGGCTCCTCCGGTTCGTGGAGCAGGGCGAGGCGGCCGGAGTCGAGGTACTCCTGACACAGCGAGCGGGGCAGCACACTGACACCGGTGCCCGCGTTGACCGCCGACAGGACCGCGTACAGATTGGGCACGGTGACCGCGGCGCGAGTGGTGAGCTGCCTGCCGAAGATGGTCCGCCAGTAGCGCCGCACGATGGGTAGGTCCTCGGCGTAGGTGATCAGCGGAACCTCGCGCAGGGCGGCGCACAGATCGTCGGCGGCCTGCGGGTGGGCGGCGATGCGCCGGGCCCAGGCGGGGGCGGCGACCAGCAGGTATTCCTCGTCCGTGAGCGGCACCGACGCCAGGCCGCGGCCGCGCGGCCGCCGGGTGGCGATGACCAGGTCGTGGCGGCCCGTCCGCATCTCCTCCAGCAGGGGTTCGGGCAGCCCCTGGCTGACGCGCAGTTGGACACCGTCGGTGACGAGGGCGGCCAGGGCGGGCAGGACGCGCACGCACAGCAGCTCCGACGGACCGGCGATGTGCACGGGCGCCACAGGCCCGCCTTGGGAGCCGCCGTCGAGGGTGGCGAGCGCGTCGAGCGGGCCCGCGATCCGGGCGGCGAGTTCATGGGCGTAGGGGGTGGGCTCGACGCCGCGCGGCAGCCGGGAGAACAGCTCGCGGCCGGTCTGCTGCTCCAGGGTGCGGATCTGGGCGGTCACGGTGGGCTGGGACAGCCCGAGCGCGGGTGCGGCGGCGGTGAACGTACCGGCGCGGTAGACGGCCAGGAAGGTGCGCAGCAGATTCAGATCGGCGTGCGCCGGGAGCCGCGCGGTGTCGGGAGCGTCGGGCGTCCGCTTCTTCATGGCGGCTATCGTACGCCCCGTTCACATCGGAGTTCCGATAGCTGGAATCGGTCTTCCTATTGGTATGCCGATGGCACGTGAGCCTAACTTCATGGGTGTCACGGAAGAGGCTCGCTGGAAGGAAGACCCACATGAGCACGCAGAACGCGATCAACTGGCCCGAGAAGTACCTGCCCGGGACCGGGGACAACTTCGTCTCCAACGAGGTGATCGTCCAGGGCGTCACCGCCGCCCAGGTGTGGCCCTACCTGACGGACACCGCCACCTGGGAGTCGTACTACGACAACGTCGCCGACATCTCCTTCCCGCACGGTGGCGGCCCCGTGCTCGCGGGTGACGCCGACTTCAGCTTCGGCACCTTCGGCTTCCCGCCCCTGGCCGTCCGCGTCGTGGAGTTCCAGGCCCCCGCCACGGGTGTCCCGGGCCGACTGTCGTGGACCGCGAAGCAGGACGGCGAGCCGCAGGAGCGGCTGGATGTGCTGCATGCCTGGCTGGTGGAGGACCTGCCCGGTGGCCGGGTCCGCGTCCTGACCCAGGAGACCCAGATCGGCGCCCCCGCCGCGGAGCTGGCCGGGCAGATCCCGAACCCGATGCTCAACGGCCACCAGGCGTGGCTGGACGGGCTGGTCCGCGCCGCCTCCGGGAAGCTCGGCGCCTGACCTGTCCGTCGTTCACGGCGTTCGGTTCCGGGTGCGCTGCCGGTGCCCGCTGACATCGGGGCGGCCGACGTGGCCCGCCGCGCGCCGGGACTCGCCGAGCCAGATCTGCGGTACGTGACTCCGTACCGCCTCGACCACCGGCCGCTGGGTGGGCGCGGAGAGGGTGACGCGGTGGCGCAGGCGGGGAAGGCCGGGGTGCAACGGCTCCTCGTCGCGGACCAGGGTCCACAGGTGGGGGTGGTCCCGGTCGATGGGCCCGGCGGGGTACAGCTCCAAGGAGTAGACCTTCGCGTTGCGCCCGAATTCGCTCCAGTAGAGGGCGACTCCGGCGAGGGTGTTCCAGGGGATGACGCTCCGCCTGCTTCCCTCTTCGAGCCACAGGCCCGTGTGGTCGATGAGAATCCTGCTGCGGCGGTTCGCCAGGAAGCCCATGAAGAGGGTGATGCCGACGACGCCGAGTGCCACCGCGATCCCGAGTCCCACGAACCCGGCGACGGTGGCCTCTCCCTTCTGGTTCCCGGTGGCGACCATGATGATGCCGAAGATGCCTGCGGCGCCGATGGCGATGAGGACGACGGAGCAGGGGAGCCCGGTCATGGCGCTGCGACGGCCGATGGGTATGACCGTGGCGTTCGGGGCGGGGGACGGGGTGTGCGGCGACGACATGGTGCGTGAGCTTAGCGTCGGTTTGAGAATGTCAGGTGCCGACCCCTTGCGGATAGCTGAAGAAGTTGGTCGGATCGTACTGACGATTCACCCGGACCAGCCGGTCGTAGTTCGCACCGTAGTAGGCCCGCCGCCAGTCCTTCAGGGTCGGATCCGGGAAATTCTGATACGAATGCGGGGGCGGCGTGTCACCGAAAATGCCGCAGTAGAACTCACGGAGCCAGTGAAGGTTCGCGTCGGCGACGCTGGGCGGATCATAATCCGCCCAGGAGGTCTCGGCGGCGAGGATGAACACGGCGTTTCGGTGCACGAACGCCGTGGCGTCCGGCGGCACTTGATTGATCTCGCCGCCGAGGGCGAACATGGCGAACCCGGCTCCGTCCTCGTTGTCGCTGCCAGGCCAGTCCAGCAGTTGCTCGGCGGCGGCACCGATCTGTGCATCGGTCAGGAGCGTCCGGGACGTCAGAACCGCCGACTTGGCGGCGAACTGTTGCACCGGAGTGGTGGCACTCAGCAGCACGCTCGCCACACCCGGAGCGACCTCGCGGACGGACGCGTTGTTGCGAGCGCGCTCCTCAGCCGTGCCGATGGCGAGCAGCGGGGCCAGGATGTCGCGCAACTCCTCAAGGGGGCCGTAGTACTGACCGATGGCATTGACGTTGGCGTTGGCGCGAATCTGGTCACTGGTGAGCCCGTGCGTCCCGATGCCGGCGCGGAGATGGAACCGCTTGTTGTCCAGGGTGTTCACGGCGATCTGTTGCGCGGTGGCGATCACCTGCAGCACCGAGTCCAGGCTCCAGCGCAGCTGGTAGACGCCCACGTCGCCCTGGAACCGCTCGTACTGGAACGTAAAGGAGGTGTTGACACCGAAGTTGTTTCCCGCGCCGCCGCGGCAACCCCAGAACAGGTCGGAGTGTGCGTCCTGGCCGGCCTCAACCACGCTGCCGTCGGCGAGTACCACGGTCGTCGACACGAGCCGGTCGCAGGTCAGGCCGAACATCTTGTCACTGAAACCGATTCCGCCACCGAGCACCAGCCCGGCCACACCGACCGTAGGGCAGCGGCCGGTCGGCACGAACATGCCCCGGTCCTCCAGCAGCGGGTGCAGGTCGCCGTTGGTGACCCCGGCTCCCACGGTGACCGTACCCGCGTCGTGAACGACCCTCATCCGCCCGTAGGTCCGGGTCCGGGAGCCGGCACCCGGCCGCGGGGTGGAGACGATGCTTTTCATGCGGGCCATGTTGAGCAGCAGACCAGTGGTGGTGGAGTACCCGGCGTAGTTGTGGCCCAGCCCGGAACGAGGCACGGCGGGCAGCCCCACCGCGCGGGCCCAGCGGACCGCCGCCCGGACATCTCGGGTGGTGGCGCACGCCACGATTCCAGCAGGGCGGACCCCGGCGTACCGGTGGTTGAACGGAAGTGCCAGCGGCGGGTAGCCGGAATCTCCCGGCCGGTAGAGAGTGGAACGCGACGACAGTGCCTGAGCCAGCAACTCCCAGTCCCGTTGGCTGAGCCGCTCCGCCTCTTCGGTGGGTGACGCGGCAGCAGCGGGCAGCGACTGCGAACCCACCGCCTCCGTCCCCACAACACCCACAGTGCCTGCCCGCAGTACGCTCCGCCTGTTGATCAAGGTAGCTGCCCTCACAAGAGACGCGTCGGGGAAGCGATCGCCTCCCACGCCAAGTCAACCGACTCTGTTGGTCAGCACAGCCGCAAAACGAGTTCATCCCACCGGCCCGCAACTCAAAAGGATGCTGATCTACCGCTGAATGCCCCAGCCCGGTGTTCGAACCGGATGCTGACACTACGGCGCGGGCGCCTTAGCCGGGTGCAGATACGGCTCGTCACCGGGCACCGCGCGCCGCAGCGTGTCGAGCACCGTGCCGAGCAGGGGGTTGGTGTTCTCGGCGCGGTGCAGGGCCATCACCTGGCGGTACGCGGACCGCTGGGTGAGCCGGGTGGCCTGGATCGCCTCGCTGGGCGCGTGGCCCAGCGCCGGGACGACCGCCACGCCGAGCCCCGTGGACACCAACTCCCGTACGACGTCGTAGTTGTTGCTCCGGAACGCCACCTCCGCGTCGAACCCGGCGGACGCGCACAGCCGGACCAGCGAGAGCGCCCCGGCCGTGCCCTCCGCGCTGGTGATCCAGCGCGCCTCGGCCAGCTGGGGAAGGCTCGCCCCCAGGCGGCTGTCCGTGGCCCGCAGCAAGACCAGGTCCTCGCGCAGCAAGGGGTGGCGGGTCAGCCCGTCCGGCCACTGCCGGGGGCTGAGCCCGTACTCGTAGACCAGGGCGATGTCCAGGTCACCGCTGGTGAGCAGGGCGATCAGATCCTCCGGTTCGCCCTCCTCCAGCTGGATCCGCGCCCGGGGGTGGGTCTCGACCAGCGCCGACAGCGCGGCGGGCACCAGCCGGACGCTCGCGGTCGGGAAACTGCCCAGCCGCAGCCGCCCGGTGACACCGGTGGCCAGCTCCCGCACCTGCTCGTCCAGGTCGTCCAGGGCGGCCAGGGCCCGGCCGCTGAGGTCGACCAGGCGGTGGGCGGCGGCGGTCGGCCGGATCCCGTGCGCCTCCCGCTCGAACAGGACCAGCCCGGTCTCCTTCTCCAGGGCCGAGATCTGCTGCGAGATGGCGGAGGCGGTGTAGCCGAGGTCGCGGGCCGCCACGGCGAACGAGCCGCTGCCGACGACGGCCTTCAGGGTGAGGAGATGCAGGGGCTTGAGCAACGCGACTCCTCGTGTCAGTAGGAGGCGTAGGGACGGACGGGCCACCGGGAGCATAAGGAGGGCTTGCCCTCCTCCGTCAAGACCGTCGCCCTGCTGGGGCTTGTGGAGCGTCCCCGCCCGCCCACATCGTGGGACGGCCGGGACGGCCAGGGCGGGCGTGACCGGTGCGTGTCCCAGGTGGCAGGTGAGCACAGGAGGAGCGAGCGCGGTGAGCACGACAGCACCAGGCAGCGACGGCGTCGACCCGGCCGTGGTGGCCGACGCCCTCACCCGCGCGGACTGCGGAGAGGTGTTCGGCGACGCCGGGCGCCGCGCGCAGTACGCGGCCGACGCCTCCAACTACCGGCAGGTCCCGCTGGCCGTGGTCTTCCCCCGTACCCGGCGCCACGTCCTCGCCGCGCTCGCCGCATGCCGCCGCCTGGGCGTGCCCGTCACCGCCCGTGGCGCGGGCACCAGCACCTCCGGCCAGGCCGTCGGCCCGGGCGTGGTGCTCGACTTCTCCCGCCACTTCAACCGGCTGCTCGCCCTCGATCCTCGGGCGCGCACCGCGACCGTGCAGCCGGGCATCGTCCTGGACGACCTCCAGTCGGCCGCCGCCGGGCACGGCGTGCTGTTCGGCGCCGACCCGTCCACCCACAGCCGCTGCACACTCGGCGGCATGATCGGCAACAATGCGTGCGGAACCCACTCCATCGCCTGGGGCCGCACCGCCGACAACATCGTGGAACTCGAAGTCGTCACCTACCGGGGCACCGTGGTGCGCCTCGGCGAGATGACGCAGGACGAGATCGACCAGGCCATCGCCGCCGGAGACGACCGAGGCCAGCTCATCGCCTCCCTGTACGGCCTCGCGCAGCGCAACCTCGCGGTGCTGCGCACCGAGTTGGGGCGGTTCCCGCGCCAGGTGTCGGGCTACGGGCTGGAGCATCTGCTGCCCGAACGCCGCTTCCACCTCGCCAGGGCGCTGGTCGGCAGCGAGGGCACCCTCGCGGTCGTCCTCTCGGCGACGGTCCGCCTCCTCCCGCGCCCGCCCGCACGCGCCCTGGTCGTCCTCGGTTACGAGGACGCCTGCGCGGCCGCCGACGCGGTGCCCGCCCTGCTGGAGCACCCATTGCTCGCGCTGGAAGGGCTCGGCCAGGCGCTGACCGATGTCGTCACCCGGCCCGGGACCCGAGCGGCCATCGACACCCTGCCCGCCGCGAAGGCCTGGCTGTTCGCCGAACTCGGCGGCACCGCCGACGAGTTGCCCGAGTGTGCCCGGGCGCTCACCACGGCCGCCGAACGGACCGCGGGGCTCACCGGCAGCGAGATCATCACCGATCCCGGACGAGCCAGCGCGCTGTGGCGCATCCGCGAGGACGGCGCGGGCCTGGCGACCCGGCTGCCCGACGGGTCCGAAGCCTGGCCCGGATGGGAGGACGCGGCCGTCCCGCCCGCCCAACTCGGTTCGTATCTGCGGCAGTTCACCGGCCTGCTGGACCGGCACCGGCTCAGCGGCGCCGTGTACGGACACTTCGGCGAGGGCTGTCTGCATGTCCGCATCGACTTCGACTTCACCACCGAGCACGGTACGGCCGTCTTCCGCGCCTTCGTCACCGACGCCGCCGAGCTGGTCGTCGCCCACGGCGGTTCGCTCTCCGGCGAGCACGGCGACGGCCAGGCCCGCTCCGAGCTGCTGCCGCTCATGTACGGGCCCGGTGTCATCGCCCTGTTCGAGGAGTTCAAGAACGCCTGGGACCCGGACAACGGCCTCAACCCCGGCATGATCGTGCGGCCGCTGCCCGTCGACGGCAATCTGCGGGTCACCCCGCACCGCACCCCGCTCCCGCTGGCGACCGTGTTCCCCTTCCACGCCGACGACGGTGACTTCACCAAGGCCACCCGCCGCTGCGTCGGCGTCGGCAAGTGCCGCACCGCCGCCCCGCGCGGTGGCGTCATGTGCCCCAGCTACCGCGTCACCCGGGACGAGAAGCACTCCACCCGGGGCCGCGCCCGTCTGCTCCACGAGATGACCCGGGGCGAGGTCATCACCGACGGCTGGCGCTCCCGCGAGGTCCGCGACGCGCTGGATCTCTGTCTGTCCTGCAAGGGGTGCAGCACCGACTGCCCGGTCGGCGTCGACATGGCCACCTACAAGTCGGAGTTCCTGCACCACCACTACAAGCGGCGCGTCCGGCCCGCCTCGCACTACTCCATGGGCTGGCTGCCCCTGCTGTCCCGGCCCGCCGCCCGCATGCCACGCCTCGTCAACGCGCTGACGTCGTCCCGGCTCGCGCCGCTGGTCAAACGGCTGGGCGGGATCGCAGCGGAACGGGAGATCCCGCGCTTCGCGGAGCAGACCTTCCTGTCCTGGTTCCGCACCCGCACACCCGAAACCGGCGGCCGTCGTGGTCCGGTCGTGCTGTGGGTCGACTCGTTCAACAACCACTTCACCCCCGATGTGCTGCGAGCCGGGGTGGCGGTGCTGGAGAGCGCCGGGTTCCAGGTGCGGGTCCCCGATGGAACCCAGTGCTGCGGGCTGACCTGGATCACCACCGGACAGCTCGGCGTCGCCCGCCGTATCGCCCGGCGCACCGTCGCCGCGCTCGCCCCCGCCGTACGGGCGGGCGTCCCCGTCGTCGGCCTGGAGCCCAGCTGCACGGCGGCCCTCCGGAGCGACCTGCCCGAACTCCTCGACGGCGACGGCGACGGCGACCGAGGCAGCGACGGTGGCGACGGCGCCCGCGCCCTGGCCCGCGCCACCGTCACCCTCGCCGAACTCCTCGTCCACCACGCACCCGACTGGCAGCCCCCGGCCATCGAAGCCCGGTCGATCAGCCAGACCCACTGCCACCAGCACGCCACCTCGGGCTTCGGCGCCGACAGCACACTGCTGCACCGTATGGGCGTCGACAACACCACCCTCGACGCGGGCTGCTGCGGCCTGGCCGGAAACTTCGGCTTCGAACGCGGCCACTACGACGTATCGGTGGCCGCGGGTGAGGAGGCCCTGCTGCCCGCCGTACGCGCGGCCGCGCCCGGCACGTACGTCCTCGCCGACGGGTTCAGCTGCCGTACGCAGATCGCCCAGCGGACCGACCGCACCGGCACCCACCTCGCCCAGCTCATGGCCCGCGCCCTCGGCTGAGACTGCCGGACCGGTGGCTGCCGAAGGTAGGCTGCCGCGACGGTATCGCCCACCGGGAGGAGGCCTGAGGGCCCGTGCTCACCACACCGCGCCTCCGGCTGCGCCCGCTCACCGAGGCCGACGCCGACTGGTGGGTCCGGCTGCACGCCGACGACGAGGTGAACCAGTTCGTCGGCGCCTACACCCCCGAGCAGGCCGAAGCCCGTCTCCGCGACATCCACCAGCAGTGGGTGCGGCGCGGGCACGGGCTGTGCGCCGTCGAGCTGGCCAGTACCGGTGAGGCGATCGGGCGCTCCGGCCTCAACTGGTGGGAGCAGTTCGGCGAGACCGAGATCGGGTGGACCTTCGCCCGAGCGCATTGGGGCAACGGCTACGCCAAGGAAGCAGCTCGCGCCGTCCTGGCGTGGGGCTTCGGCACGCTCGGCCTCAAGCAGATCACGGCCATGATCCACCACGGCAATACCGGCTCCGCGGCCCTGGCCGACCGCCTGGGGTTCACGCCGTTGCGCGAGGACACCGTCCTGAACCGTCCCTGCACCGTGTACGCGCTGAGCCAGGACGACTACACCGCGCGCTGAAGCGGACTCAGCGCGGGGTCAGGCTGGTGGGACGGGTGCGCAGCACGGCCTCGACGGAGGAGAGCGCGAGGCGGACCGCGCCCGTGATCACGGCCTCGTCGCCGAGGGCCGACAGCCGCCACCGGGGCGGGTCCACGAGGAGGCCGTCGGCGTGCCGCTGGGCGGCGTCGAGGAGCAGTTCGGCGGCGGGCAGCAGGTCCGGGTCGCCGAACGGGCCGGTGCCGAGCACGACCAGCGCCGGGTCGAGGGCGAGCAGGACGGGGGCGATGCCGTCGGCCAGCCGCTGTCCGTAGGACGCGACGGCCCGGACCGCGTCCGGGTCGCCCGCGGCCGCGTTGCGGACGGTGAGGGAGGCCTGCGGCGGCAGGCCCGGGCGCGGCGGCGCGGGCTCGCTGGGGAGGACGGGGAAGTGGATGAAGCCGATCTCCCCGGCCGCCCCGTGGTGGCCCCGCAGCAGCCGCCCCTCCGTGATCACGCCCGCGCCGAGCCGTTCGCCCAGCAGCACGAAGATCATCTCGTCGGTGTCGCCGCCCACGCCGCGCCACCGTTCGCCGAGCGCGGCGAGGTTGGCGTCGTTCTCCACGGTCACCTGGCAGTCGAGCTGGTCGCGCAGGACGCCGACGATGTCCGCCCGGGCCCAGTCCTTGAGGTTGTCGGCCTGCCGGATGGTGAGGTTGTCCCGGTCGACCAGGCCGGGGGTGCCGACCGTCGCGGCCCACACCCGCCGGGTGTCGACGCCCGCCCGGCCGATCGCGGCGTCGATGGCCGCCGTCACGGCGCGGGCGCGGGCGCGGCCGGTGAGGTCGGCGCGCACCGCCTTGCGCTCGACGGCCACCGCGCTGCCGTCCAGATCGGCGAGGCAGGCGGTGACCGACCGGGCCCGTACGTCGACGCCGACGACGAAACCCGCGCGGGCCCGGAAGCGGAACCGGCGGGCCGGGCGGCCGGGGGAGCGCCTGCCCCGCGCTGACTCCGCGGCGGCGGTCTCGATGAGGCCGCAGTCGGCCAGCTCGTCCACGATGGCCTCGACCGTGGGGCGGGACAGCTTGGTGGCCTTGACCAGCTCGGACAGGCGGGGGTGGTACTCCGCCGAGCGGACGGCGGCCAGGATGGCGGCCGCGTTCGTGGCGCGGAGGTCCGCCACGCCCACCACCGCAGGCATGGGCGGGCCCGGATCGGCGCCCTGGTCCACGGGCCAGCGCGTCTGCGGGACGGCGGCGGTGGCCGGGGACGCGTCGTCGCGGCCTCCGAGACCCCTGGACATGACCAAAGGATTCAGCCTCCTGCTATCTGGTATCCGTCGACCCCGGCTCTTGACGCGCCTTCGCGCCATGCCGATTATGAAACGAAACTGCTTTATTAAATCACGCCCTGCTTCCCCCGCACAGGGCCCCGCCGCGCCCCCCGCGCCCCCTCCGCGAAGCCCGGCATCGCCTCCTCGCCGTCTCAGGAGACCCCCGTGAGACCCACCCAGTCACCCCTGTCCTCTGCGTCTTCCCTGTCCTCCACCGCCCTGTCCAGACGGGCCTTCCTCGCCGCCTCCGGCGTGGTCGGCGCCTCCGCGCTCGCCGCGTGCGGCAGCCTGACGCCCGGCTCCTCCGCCAAGAAGAGCAGCGCCGGGCCCGCCTCCACCGCCGTGCCGACCGGCAAGAAGCTCACCCTCGTGCTCGCCGACGCGGACGACACCACCATGACCCCGGGCCTGGTCAAGGCCTTCATGGCGAAGTACCCCAACATCACCATCAAGCGCCAGTACACCGGCTGGGACGACTACCTCAAGAGCATCAACACCACGATGTCCGCGGACACCGCACCCGACATCGCCCAGTTCACCTCCGGCATGCAGAACCTCGTCCGCGGCCGGCTGCTGCTCGACATGGGCGCGTACAGCCGTGCGTACGGCTGGCCGAAGAAGTTCCCGGGCCTGGACCAGATCACCTTCTCCGACGACGGCAGGACGGTAGGCACCGGGCAGCTGTACGGAGTGCCCGCCGGGCTGTCCTTCGAGGGCGTGTACTACAACAAGGCCAAGGCCCGCGAGCTGGGCTTGCGCTTCCCGCCCGCCACCGTGGACGACCTGGAGAAGATGTTCGCCAAGGCCAAGGCGGCCGGGGAGACCGCGCTCGTCGAAGGCAACCTCGACGGCGGCCTCAACCACCCCTTCAACGTCCTGCTCTCCGTCTTCATGAAGCCCGCCGACCGCGAGGCCTGGGCCTTCGGCCACAAGGGCGCCACCATCACCGGACCGGAGGCGCTGAAGGCCGCCCGGACGCTTCTGCGCTGGGTGGACGAGGGCTACGTCACGCCCAAGACCAACGGGCTCAGCGACAACGACGCCACCGCCGCCTTCGCCAAGGGCCAGGGCGTCTTCCGCATCAGCGGCAACTGGGCCGCTGCGGCCGTCGCCAAGGGCCTCGGCGACGACGCGGGCTATGTCAACGCGCCGCCCGCCACCCGGGGCGCCCCTGTCCGCACCACCGGCGCCGGGGTCTACTACTGCGTCTCCAGTAAGTGCGACAACCCCGACGTCGCCGCCGCCTTCCTGGAATTCGCCGCGAGTAAGGGCGCCGCGCCCGTCATCGCCAAGGGCGGCTTCATGGCACCCGACGCGGCCGCCATGCCCCGGCAGAGCGGACTGATCGGCGAGGTGCAGCAGGGCTGGCAGGGCATCGTCAAGGACGCCGGTCTGGAGCCGTTCATCCAGAACGCCTCAACCACGACCATGGCCGACACCCTCACCACCCAGCTCCAGCTGCTCGCCGGGGGCAAGGTCAGCGCGGAGAAGTTCCTGTCCAACCTTCAGCAGGACTACGAGAACTACCACGCATGACCGCCACCGAACGCCTCGCCACCGGAGCCCACCGCCGCCCCCGCACCCCTCACCGTCCGCGCCCCCGCCCGCACACCGCCGGGACCGTGACGACCGGCGCGGGCAGACGGCGCCGCCGCCGGGCCGTGGCGCTGCTGTACGTCCTGCCCGCCCTCCTCCCGTACACGCTCTTCGCCGTCCTCCCCGCCCTCCACACCGCCTACCTGTCGCTCTTCGACTGGGACGGCGTGACCCTGCCGTCCTTCGTCGGCCTCGACAACTACCGGCGTGTCTTCGCCGATCCGCAGCTGCGCGCCGCGGCCTGGCACGCGGGCGCGCTCATCGTGTTCTTCTCCGTTCTGCCCATCTGCCTCGGCCTGGTGTCGGCGGCCATCGTGTCCCGCCGCACCGGCCGCGGCACCGCCCTCATCCGGGCGCTGCTCTTCCTGCCCCAGGTCATCCCGCTGGTCGCGGTCGCCATCATCTGGCGCTGGGTGTACGCCGAGGACGGCACCCTCAACCAGGGGCTGCGCGCCATCGGCCTCGGGCGGCTCGCCGACTCGTGGCTGGGCAGCTTCACCTGGGCGCTGCCCGCCGTCGGGCTCATCGGCACCTGGGTGGTCTCCGGCCTGTGCATGGTCCTCTTCCTGTCCGGGACCCAGCGCATCGACCAGGAGATCTACGAGGCGGCCCGCATGGACGGGGCGGGCCCGATCCGCGAGTTCCGGTCCATCACCGTCCCGCTGCTGCGGCCCGAGATCGCGGTCGCCCTGTCGATCACCGTGATCGCCGCGCTCTCCAGCTTCGACCTCATCTACATCACCACCGGCGGCGGCCCGGGCAACACCACCGTCGTCCCCGGCATCCTCATCTACCGCCTCGCCTTCGGCGGCGGCGCCGTCGGTCTCGCCAGCGCCCTGGCCGTCGTCCTCACCGCCGTCATCTCGGTGGCCGTCCTCGTGATCAACCGGCTCGCCAGGGAGGCCCCGTGACCACCGCCACCGAGGCCGCTACAGCCCGTCCGGCCACCAGGGGCATCGCGGCGCCCGCCGTGCTCGCCGTCTTCCTGGCCGTCGTCCTGATCCCGTTCCTCTCCCTGCTGCTGGCCGCGCTCCAGCCCGCCAGTACGCCGCTCACCGGCTTCGCCTGGCCGAAGGGCATCCACCTGGAGAACTTCGGCCACGCCTGGTCCGCCGCCGGATTCGGCACCCTGCTGCGGTCCAGCGCGCTGATCGCGCTCAGCGTCGTGCCCGCCGCCGTCGTGTGCGCGACCCTGGCCGGATACGCGCTCGCCACCATGGAGGTCCCAGGGCGCGGCAAGCTCTACGCGTACCTGCTGCTCGGCCTGGCCATCCCGGTCGAGGTCACCGTCATCCCGCTCTACTACGACCTGCGGGCCGTCGGGCTCACCAACACCGTGCCGGGCCTGGCCCTCGCCGAGATCGGCGCGTTCATGCCGTTCGGCGTGTTCTGGATGCGGGCGCACTTCGCGACCATGCCGCGCAGCCTCATCGAGGCCGCCCGGCTGGACGGCGCCTCGTCCTGGGCCACGCTGTGGCGGGTGCTGCTGCCCAGCTCCCGCCCGGCCGTGACCACCCTCGGCGTTCTCTACTTCGTCTGGAGCTGGAACCAGTTCCTGCTGCCGCTGGTGCTGATCCAGGACCCGGGCCGACGCACCGCGCCCGCCGGACTCGGCCTGTTCACCGGCCAGTACGAGGTCGACATCCCGCTCCTCGCGGCGGCCACGCTGATCGTGATCGCCCCCGTCGTCCTCGTCTACCTCTTCTTCCAGCGGCACTTCATCAACGGAGTGCTCAGCGGCGCCCTCAAAGGCTAGACACCCCCACCGGCCAGAGGCCTCTTGAACGGCTAGGAAAGTCCATGGCAGAACTCGACATCGCGCTGATCGGCGCGGGCGGCATCGCCCGCACCCACCTGCCCGCCTGGGCCGCGCTCGGCGCCCGCGTACGCGTCTACGCGCCCGACCCCCACACCGCCACGCTCGCCCATGAATTCGGCGCCACCACCGCCGACTCGCTGCACGACGCGATCAGCGGCGCCGACGCGGTGGACATCTGCACCCCCACCGACACCCACCACGGCATCGCGCTCGCCGCCATCGCAGCGGGCGCCCACGTCCTGTGCGAGAAGCCGCTCGCGCTGAGCGGCGCCGATGCCGAGGAGATGGCGGACGCCGCCGACGCCGCCGGGGTGCGGCTCTACCCCGGCCACGTGGTGCGCTACTTCCCCGCCTACACCCGGCTCCGGGCCGCCGTCGCGGACGGCGAAGTCGGCCGCGTCGCGGTCGCCCGCTTCACCCGCACCGGCCGCTACCCCACCTGGAGCCGCTGGTTCGCCGACCCCGCGCGCTCCGGCGGCATCCTGATCGACCAGATGATCCACGACCTGGACATCGCCCGCTGGCTGTTCGGCGAGGTCGTACGGGTCCACGCCTACCAGCGCGGCCACTTGTCCGCCCCCGCCCCGGCCGGGGCGGTCGCCACCGGAGGCGCGGTCCTCACCCACGAGGGCGGTGTCATCAGCCAGGTCGTGGGCGTCTGGGCGCCCCCGGCCACCCGGTTCCGTACCACCTTCCACGTGGCCGGGACCGGCGGGACCGTACGCTACGACTCGCTCGCGGCGCCCGGCCTGCGCGTCACCGGCATCGTGGCCGAGGAGGACGGCATCCCGGCCGGTGACTTCGGCGAGTCCCCCTACCTCACCCAGATACGCGAGTTCGCCGAGGCGTTCGCGGGCGGCCCACCGCCCCGGGTGAGCGCCCGCGACGGCGTGGCCGCCGTCCGTATCGCCGAGGCCGCAGCCCTCTCCGCCCGCACGGGCCGCGCCGTCGAGCTGACCGCCCCCAAGGAAGGAGCCACCACGTGAGGGTCGCCGTACTGTCCTTCGCCCATGTCCACGCGGCGACCTACATCGAGCTGCTGCGCGACCGCGACGGCATCGACCTGATCACCGCCGACCCCGATGCCCCGCCCGGCGACCCCACCCGCGGCCGCGCCCTCGCCGAAGGGCTCGGGGTGCCGTACGCGGACAGCTGGGACGAGGCCTTCTCGCCGCCCCCCGACGCGGTCGTGGTGTGCAGCGAGAACGCCCGCCACCGGCCCCTGGTCGAGCGCGCGGCGGCGGCCGGTGCCCAGGTGCTCTGCGAGAAGCCGCTCGCCACCACGGAGGCGGACGCCCGCGCCATGATCGACGCCTGCGCACGCGCCGGGGTCGGCCTGATGACCGCCTACCCCGTACGGTTCAGCCCGGCCTTCGAAACCCTCCACCGCTCCCTGGCCGACGGCTCCCTCGGGGGCCTCGTCAGTGTCCACGGCACCAACAACGGCACCAACCCCGCCCGGGTCCGCCGCTGGTTCGCCGATCCGGCCCTCGCGGGCGGCGGTGCGGTCATGGACCACACCGTGCACCTCGCCGACCTGATGGACGTCCTGCTCCACGGCGAACCGGCCGCCGAGGTATACGCCCAGGCCAACACCGTCCTCGACGCCGACTCGCCCGTCGAGACGGCGGGCCTGGTCACCATCCGCTACCCGAGCGGCGCCGTCGCCACCATCGACTGCAGCTGGAGCCAGCCCCCGGCCCACCCCACCTGGGGAGGGCTGACCCTGACCTGCGTGGGGGAGCGCGCCATCGTCGAGTTCGACGCCTTCCCCCGGCTGCTCGGCGGCTTCGACTCGGTGGACGGCCGCGCCCGCTGGGAACCCGGCGGCACCGACCTGGACGCCGCCATGCTGGACGAGTTCCTCGACGCCGCCCGCACCCGGCGGCGCCCGGCCCCCGACGGCGAGGCGGGCCTGCGCACCCTGCGCATCGTCCTGGCCGCCTACGACTCGCTGCGCACCGGCCGCCCCGCCGCCGTCGCCGCACACCCGTGAGAACACGCCGAAGGGGCCCGGCCACTTCCCCGCAGGCCGGGCCCCTTCGGCGCGATGGCGCCGCCAGCGCGCGTCAGCGCACGTCTTCGCCCTCCTCCAGCAGACCCGCCGCCGCGCCCACGATGCGCGGATCGGCGGTGCCGACCACCTCCGCGTCCTTGTCGGCGTAGTCGAAGCGGTCGAGCACGCTGCGCATGGCCTCGACACGGGCCCGCTTCTTGTCGTTGCTCCTGACCACCGTCCAGGGCGCGTGTTCCGTGTCCGTCTCGCGGAACATGGCGACCTTCGCGGCGGTGTAGTCGTCCCAGCGGTCCAGCGAGGCCAGGTCCATCGGGCTGAGCTTCCACTGCCGTACGGGGTCCACCTGGCGGATCGTGAAGCGGGTGCGCTGCTCGCTCTGGGACACCGAGAACCAGAACTTCACCAGGTCCACGCCGTCGTCCACGAGCATCCGCTCGAACATCGGCGCCTGGCGCATGAAGCGCTGGTACTCGTCCTCCGCGCAGAAGCCCATGACCCGCTCGACACCGGCCCGGTTGTACCAGGACCGGTCGAAGAGCACGATCTCGCCCGCGGTCGGCAGATGCTCCACGTACCGCTGAAAGTACCACTGGCCGCGCTCGCGCTCGGTCGGCTTCTCCAGCGCCACGACCCGTGCGCCGCGCGGGTTGAGGTGCTCGGTGAAGCGCTTGATCGTGCCGCCCTTGCCCGCCGCGTCCCGGCCCTCGAAGACGATGACGAGACGGCGTCCGGTCTCCTTGATCCAGCTCTGCAGCTTCAGCAGTTCTATCTGCTGCAGCCGCTTGTGCCACTCGTACTCCGGGCGCTCCATGCGCCGCGCGTACGGATAGTTCTCCCGCCAGGTGTCGACCGGGCTTCCGTCCGGCCGGATGAGTACGGGGTCGTCGTGGTCGCTGTAGTCGACCCGCAGGTCGGCCAGCTCGGACAGCAAGGGCGGTGTCGTCATCCGGTCTTCCTTTCGCCTCAGTGGAACTGCGGCACGATCAGATAGATTCCGTACGCCACCACCGCCGCGCACGCGGCGAAGCACAGGCCGGCCTGGGTGAGGCCGAGGGTGGAGCCGGTGCCGTTCTCCTCACGGGCCGCCTCGACGCGGGCGAGGCCCAGGACGCCGAGGGCGAAGACGGTGACCACGGCGACGGTGACGCCGATGCTCACCGCGGCGACCTGACCGAGTGCGTTCCAGTCGAGATGCATCGTTTCTTCAACTCTCCGTGATTCGAAAGGAACTTACGCGGCCGTGCCGACAGCGGTCGGCTGGTCGGTGCGGAGGGTGACCTCGTGGGTGTCGTTCACATTCTGGGCGTGCACGGGGTTCTTGCGCGAGAGTGCGACGATGCCGGCGGCGAGGGCCGCGCCGACCAGGGCGACGACCGCCGCGCCGATGTTCCCGCCGTTGGTGACCACGCTCGCGGAGACGCCACCGACCACCGCGGCGGCGGGCAGCGTGACCATCCAGGCGATGACCATGCGGCCCGCGACGCCCCAGCGCACCTCCGCCAGCCTGCGGCCCAGCCCCGCGCCGAGGATGCTGCCGGAGGCGACCTGGGTGGTGGACAGGGCGAAGCCGAGGTGCGCGGAGGTGAGGATGACGGTGGTGGAGGCGGTCTCGGCGGCGAAGCCCTGCGGCGACTGGATCTCGGTGAGGCCCTTGCCCATGGTGCGGATGATCCGCCAGCCGCCCAGGTAGGTGCCGAGGCCGATGGCGAGCCCCGCGGCGGCGATCACCCACAGCGGCGGACCGGCGTCATGGCCGAGCGCGCCCGCCGAGATCAGGGTCAGCGTGATGACGCCCATGGTCTTCTGCGCGTCGTTCGTGCCGTGTGCGAGGGAGACCAGCGAGGCCGAGGCGATCTGACCGACCCGGAAGCCCTTGGTCACCGACTTCTTACGGGCGCGGTCGGTGAGCCGGTACGCGAGGTAGGTGGCCAGCAGCGCGGCGACACCGGCCACGAGCGGCGAGGCCACCGCCGGGATCAGCACCTTCTCGACGACCTTGTCGAAGTGCACACCATGGGAGCCCGCCCCGACCCACACGGCCCCGATCAGCCCGCCGAACAGGGCGTGCGACGAACTCGACGGCAGCCCGACCAGCCAGGTCAGCAGATTCCAGAGGATGGCCCCGACCAGCCCGGCGAAGATCATCCCTGGACTGACCAGGGCGTCGTCGACGATACCGCCGGAGATGGTCTTGGCGACCTCGGTGGACAGGAAGGCACCGACGACGTTGAGCACACCGCTCACCAGAACCGCCGTTCTGGGGGTGAGCGCGCCGGTGGCGATGGAGGTCGCCATCGCGTTGGCCGTGTCGTGGAATCCGTTGGTGAAGTCGAAGGCGAGGGCCGTGACGATGACGACCGCCACCAGGAAGGTGATGTGGTCCATTCCTGTATGCAAACAAGCTCAGGCCAATGCCCAGCGAACGCGTGGCAAAAGAAGTACAAGGACGCCGCGCGGGTCGTGCCGCCCTGGCGCAGACCGGCGGCGACCTGAATCAGTCCCGCCTGCCCCATAGCTAGTTCCACTCATCAGGCCCCTTGGAATCGTTCATCTAGGCTGGCGCGGTGACTGATGAGCAGGAGCGGGTGCAGCCGTCGGGAGTGTGGGCCACTGCAGTGGGGGTGGCCAGAGTGCGGGCGCTGGAGACTGAGCGGGAGAACGCGCTGTTCCGCGACCCACTGGCACAGGCCTTCGCCACCGCCGGCGGTCTGTGGCCCTGCTCGCCGCCGCTGCCCGACGACGAGGCCGCGCGACGCCGCCGGCTGGCAGTGTCGTTCTCCATCGTCATCAGGACGAAGTTCCTCGACGACCTGTTGCAGCAGGCCTCCGCGTCCGGGGTCCGGCAGGTCGTGCTGCTCGGCGCCGGCATGGACAGCCGGGCTTTCCGGATGGACTGGCCCGAGGGCACCCGGCTGTTCGAGGTCGACACCGCCGCCCCACTGGACTTCAAGGCTTCGGTGCTGCGCCAGGAACGGGCCGTCGCGCGTTGCGAGCGGATCACCGTCGCGGTGGATCTGCGTGAGGACTGGCCAGGCGCGCTGGCCGCCGCGGGGCACGACCCGGCCGCGCCGACCGCGTGGATCGCCGAAGGACTACTGATCTATCTGCCCGAGGACGCGGTGGAGCTGTTGCTCGCCCGGATCAGCACGCAGTCGGCGGCGGGCAGTCGGATGGGGCTGACGTTGGGCTCGCCCGGCGTGATCGAGCGCTTCGGCGCGGATGCCGTGCCGGGGTCGGCGGCGTCCATGTGGGTCTCGGAGATGCCCGACGACCCGGTCGGCTGGCTGGCCGGGCACGGTTGGGAGGCCGACAGCCACACCCTGCGCGAGCGCGCTGCCGCCTACGGCCGCCCGATCAGCACCCCGCCGCAGCGCGAGGAGCGGCCCGGCGGACTGATCTCGGCGGTCCGCCGGTAGAGCGCCTCCCGGTTCCCTGGATGATCGATTCCAAGCGGGCCTGATGAGTGGAGCGGTGTCGGTCGGTCTTGCACTCGCGGGCCAAGGCGGTCGACCTGGGTTGGCCTTGGTGGAGTAGCTGTCCGCCTTGATCCTTACACGGTCAGGCCGGGCGTCGGCACGCGTTATCCGGTGACCGTGTGGCACTCCGCGTCGCCCCGCTCCGGCAGGGCGGCCGCGGCGGTGTGCAGGAGGGCGAGGGCCTGGGGGAGGAACGGATTGGGGTCGCTGGTACGGCGGGTGGCGTAGACCCGGCGGGTGTGGGTCGGGTCGGTGAGCCGGACGAGGTGGGTGCCGGAGGCGTCGGGTGAGGCGGAGGTGTCCGCGATGGCGAGTTCCGGTGCGATCGCCACCCCCAGGCCCTGCCGGACCAGCTCGTAGGGCAGGTTGTAGTCGTTGGTACGGAAGAGCACCTCGGGCAGGAAGCCACCGGCCGCGCAGATGTGGCGCAGGCAGCGGGCGGCGTCGGTGTCCTCGTGGTAGCTGATCCAGCGCTCGTCCCGCAGATCGGCGAGGCGGATGTGGCGCCGTCCGGCGAGGGGGTGTCCGGCGGGGAGGAGGACGTACAGCGGCTCTTCCCGCACCAGCGTGTGGTCGAGGCCATCGGGCCAGCTGTGCGGCACCACGCCGTATTCGAAGATCACGGCGAGATCCAGCCGCCCCTCCACCACCGCGGGCACGGTGACCTGCGGGTCGCCTTCCTCGTAGCGGACGTCGACCTCCGGCCGGTCGCGGAGGAACCCCGTCAGCACCGTCGGCACCAGCCGGAACCCCGCGGACCAGAAGCTGCCCAGCCGCAGCCGTCCCCGCTCGGCGGCCGCGTAGGCGCGCATCTCGTTCTCCGTCGCCGACAGGTCGGCCAGCAGGCGGCCCGCGCGCCGGGCGAGCTGGAGCCCGGCGGGAGTGGGGCGCACGCTGCGCGGCGAGCGCTCGAAGAGGGCGACGCCCAGGGCGCGCTCGATGGTCGAGATCTGCTGGGAGACGGCGGAGGGCGTGTAGCCGAGGCGCTGGGCTGCGGAACGGAACGAGCCCGCCGCGACCACCTCGCATATCGCCTGGAGCTGCGGCGGGGTCAGCATCAAAGGAAGTTAACACTCCGCGTGGAAACGTTCATTCTCCCTGTTCTTGCCCGAGCCACCGCCATCCCGCAGATTGGGCGGTCACCAGCCCCGTGCCGGTCCCCTGACCAGCAGCCCAGAAGGGAGGCATCATGCCCGGAAGGCAGGCGCGAGCCCGCGCCACCGCACTTCCCCTCGCGCTCGCGGCACTGCTCACGCCGACCGTGACGGCGTGCGGCGGCACCACGACCGTCAACCAGTCCAAGGTGCCCGAGCAGCGCGTCGACCCCGCACTCCGTGCCTTGCTCCCACAGGACATCCGCGGCAAGGGGTCCCTCACTTCGGCTGTCGGCAACGACTACCCGCCGCTGTCCCTCCTGGACATCGACAACAAGACCGTCATCGGCGCCGAACCCGACCTCATCCGCGCGGTCGGCCAGGTCCTCGGCCTCCGGGTCCACCTGGTGCAGGCGAACTTCGACAGCATCATCGGCGGTGTCCGGTCCCACCGCTACGACGTGGCGATCCAGGCCATGCTCGACAAGAAGGAGCGCCAGGCACAGGTCACGTTCGTCGACTACATGAAGACCAGCAGCTCGATCCTCGCCTCCGAAAAGGCCGCCGGGAACATCCGCTCGCTGGCCAGCCTGTGCGGCAGCCAGGTCGCCGTCGAGCAGGGCACCTCACAGGTGGACGACGTGGCGGCGCAGGCGAAGAAGTGTGCGGCGGACGGCAAGCCCGAGCTGGAGAGCCTGGTCTTCCCCGACTCCGTCGGCTGCTTCCAGGCGCTGTCCACCGGCCGCGCCGACGCGTTCGTCGGCGGCACCCCCACCGTCGTCTACCAGGCCGAGATGTCCCACGGCAGGTTCCGCACGGCCGGTGAGCCGTACCGCTTCCTGCCCTACGGAATCCTGATCAACAAGGAGGAGCGGACCTTGGTCCGGGCAATCCGCGGTGCCCTGCAGAAACTCATGGACAACGGCACGTACGCGAAGATCCTCAAGGCATGGAACATCTCCTCCGGGGCCCTGAAGCGCGCCACGGTGAACGGGAGCGCGGCATGACCGAGACCCTCACCCGGAAGGACTCCGGCGGCACCGGATCCGGACCCGCCGCCGAGGCCGTACACGCCGTCCCGGTGCGCCGCCCGGGGCTGCGCGTCGCCGCGGTCGCCGTGACGTTCCTGATGGTCTTCCTCCTGGAGGGCTGGATCACCAATCCCCGTATGCAGTGGGGGACCGTCGGCGAATTCCTCTTCTCGCCGGTGATCATGGAGGGGCTGCGGACCACGCTGCTGCTGACCGTCCTCGCCATGGCGGTCGGCATCGTCGGCGGTGTCGTCCTCGCCGTCCTGCGGATGTCCGCCAACCCGATACTGTCCCGGCTGAGCTGGTGCTACATCTGGCTCTTCCGTGGCACACCGCTGCTGGTCCAGCTCCTCTTCTGGTACTTCCTCTCCGCGATCGTCCCCACCATCGGCCTCGGCATCCCCTGGGGACCGACGTTCGTGGAAGCCGAGACGAACGTCCTCATCACCCAGCTCACCGCCGCCGTCCTCGGCCTCGGGCTGCACGAGGCGGCGTACATGGCCGAGATCGTCCGCGCGGGCATCACCTCCGTCGACGACGGCCAGAGCGAGGCCGCCCAGGCGCTGGGCATGTCCCGCGGGCAGACCCTGCGCCGCATCGTGCTGCCGCAGGCGCTGCGCATCATCATCCCGCCCACCGGCAATCAGGCGATCTCCATGCTGAAGACCACCTCGCTGGTCTTCGCCATCGCCGTGCCCGAGCTGCTGACCTCCATCCAGGGCATCTACTCGCGCAACTTCCAGCAGGTGCCGCTGCTGGTCGTCGCCTGCTTCTGGTACCTCGTGGCCACGTCCGTCCTCAACATCGGCCAGTACTACCTGGAGCGGCGCTTCGGCCGCGGCACCAGCCGCGCCCTGCCGCCCACCCCGCTCCAGCGGCTGCGCGCCGCGGCCCGCAAACACCGAGAGGAGAGCGCACGTTGACCCCCGCAGTGATCAGAGCCGAGAGCGTGCACAAGAGCTTCGGCCGCACCGACGTACTCAAAGGCATCGACCTGACCGTCGCCCCCGGTGAGGTGATGTGCCTGGTGGGCCCCTCCGGGTCCGGCAAGTCCACCTTCCTGCGCTGTATCAACCACCTGGAGACCATCGACCGGGGGCGCCTGTACGTCCGCGACGAGCTGGTCGGCTACGAAGAGCGGGACGGCAAGCTCCACGAACTGAGCGACAAGGCCGTCTCCCGGCGCCGCCGGGGCATCGGCATGGTCTTCCAGCGCTTCAACCTCTTCCCGCACATGACCGCCCTGGAAAACGTCATCGAGGCGCCCGTCCGGGTCAGGAAGGAACCGAAGGGGCAAGCACGGATACGCGGTGCGGAACTCCTCGACCGCGTCGGCCTCGCCGACAAGAGGCACAGCTACCCCGCCCAGCTCTCCGGCGGCCAGCAGCAGCGGGTGGCCATCGCCCGCGCCCTGGCGATGAAGCCCGAATTGATGCTGTTCGATGAGCCCACCTCCGCGCTCGACCCCGAACTCGTCGGAGAGGTGCTGGAGGTGATGCGAGGGCTCGCCGAGGACGGCATGACCATGGTCGTCGTCACCCACGAGATGGGCTTCGCCCGCGAGGTCGGCGACTCGCTGGTGTTCATGGACGACGGCGCCGTCATCGAGACCGGCCCCCCGGCGGACGTGCTGAGCGACCCGCGCCACGAACGCACCCGCGCCTTCCTCAGCAAGGTCCTCTGAACCGCCCGGCAATCGACCCTCCGCAAGCCACCGAAGGAGTCTCCATGACCCGTGCCCTCGTCATCGGCGCCGGAGTGATCGGCGCCGCCACCGCCCACCGCCTGGCCGAGGCAGGCGTCGGCGTCACCGTGCTCGACGCGGGCGGCCCCACCCCGGGCACCTCCAGCGCCACCTTCTCCATCGACGTCACCCACCTGAAGACCCCCCACTCCTACTTCCTGCTCAACCAGCGCAGCGCCGCGCTCCACCGGGAACTGGAGCAGGAGGTCCACGCCCGCACCGGAGCCCCCGGCTGGCGCCACCGCGCACCGCTCGTCCAGTGGGGCCACACCGAGGAGGAACAGCGCACCCTCCGCGCGCGGGCCGAGCGGCTGGCCGACTGGGGACACCCCTGCCGCACCGCGGACCCCGGCGAACTGCGCACGCTCGCGCCCGCCGTCGCCCCCGCCTCCTGCCGCGCCACCGAACTCGTCGTGCACGACGACGCCACCTGGTACGAGGCCCCCCTCCTCGCGCGCACCCTCCTCGACCGGGCCGCGGCCCTGGGCGCCGACATCCGCTACGACACTCCCGTCACCGCCCTGCTGCGGGATGGTGAACGGGTGCGCGGCGCCGAGGCGCGGGGCCGCCACTTCGAGGCCGACCACGTCGTCAACTGCGCGGGACCCGACGCCGGACGTATCGCCGCACTGGCCGGGATACGGCTGCCGCTGCGCCAGATCCCCGGTCTGGTGGGCGAGTCCGTACCCCTCGCCGAGCCGCTGCGCGCCATCGTCGCCACCCCCGGCGTCGATCTGCGCCCCGCCCCGGGCAACCGGGTCTGCGCCATCTCCTGGCCGGTCGACGCCCTCCTCGCCCCGACCCCGGCCACCCAGGTGCCGCCCGAGGCGGATCTCCTCGGCCGGTGCGCCGAGATCCTGCCCGCCTTCCGCGCCCTGGCAGGCACCCGGATCGGCGTCCGCCCCGTTCCCGAAGACGGCCTTCCCCTGGTCGGCCCGCACCTCGACGCACCCGGCCTCTACACCATCGCCACCCACAGCGGTGTCACCCTCGCCCCGCTCCTGGCCGCCCTCGCCGCCGGGGAACTCACCACCGCCACCCCCGAACCCGCCCTGGCCCCCTACCGCCCCGACCGCGACACCTCACAGCCCATCCGCGATGAGAGCCTGGCCGTGATGAGCGGCCACCGCACCGAAGCCGGTTGACGCGCCGGTGGCTCAGGCCAGCAGGTTGCCCGTGTGGGAGAGGCGGCGCGCCGTGGTCAGCAGGGCGTGGATCTGCGGTCCGGCCTGGTTGATGTCGGTCACGGCGGTTTTGAACGGCAGCCGCACATCGTGGTGGGTGCGGGAGTATTCGAGGCGCAGGGTGAGGCCGTAGCGGTCCATCGCCACCGGGAGGGCGCGCACCATGCCCTTCTCCGGGTGCGGGTGGATGAGGCGCAGCAGCAGCGGGACGAGTTCGCTGTGGTCGTCCACGAGGTGGGTCAGCATGCTCGCCTCGCTGGTCGCGATGGGGTCGAGCGGTGCCGCCTGGAGGGTGTGGAGGGTGACGTAGTCGCGCCCGTCGGCGCTTTCGAGGACCGCCTGGCCGAACTCCAGGCAGGTGCTCTCCGTGGACTCCGCGTCGTACGGGGCGGACAGCAGCCCGGTCACCGTGACGCGGGCGCGGAGGCGGTCGCGTACGGGCGTGGGGGCGATGTCGGTGAGTTCCAGCCGGACCGGCACGCGCATCGTGGTCTGGGCGCCCGGGGTGCCCTCGAACGGCGGGTGGAGGTGGAAGTGGCCCATCGCCCCCGTGCCGTCGAGACGGCGCACTTCGGTGCTGGTTCCGTCGCTCACCACCGACATTGAGTGGGCGGCGGCGAGGATCGACCGGACTCGCTCGGCGGCGGTCGGGGTAGTGGGGCGGGGGGCGAAAGGACGCATCCGGGGGCTCCAGGCGCGGATAGGGCGGACACCAAGCGAACGACTTAGGTATGCCTAACCTAACCTACTGGGCGGGATTCGGGTAGTCCCGAGGGGTGCGTTGGGGGCCAGTTGCTGCCGTTGTCTCCCGAATTGGGCTGTCTTCCGAAACGGGCGATGGCTTCGAGGATCGCGTCCCGCATCGCGGGACTGCCCGTGTGCCCCGAATCGTCGATCACCTTCAACTCCGCGTCCGGCCACGCCTTGGCCAGCTCCCACGCGGTCTTCAGCGGACTGCCCAGGTCGAGCCGCCCATGGATCAGTACCGCCGGGATCCCCGCCAGCCGGTGCGCGTCCCGCAGCAGTTGCCCGTCCTCCAGCCAGGCGTCGTGGGCGAAGTAGTGCGCGCAGATCCGTACGAAGGCCATCAGCGCGTCGTCGGGTTTGTCGCTGTAGTAGCCCGGACTGCCGAGCACCTCGTGGGCGATGACCGCGTCCTCCCACGCACACCAGTCCCGGGCCGCCTTGACCCGGACCGCCTCGTCCGGGCTGTTCAGCAGCCGGTCGTAGGCGGCCACGAGATCGCCGCCGCGCTCCGGCGGTGGCAGCGCGTCACGGAACGCCTCCCAGGGGCCGGGCAGCAGGCGTCCCACGCCCCGGTAGAGCCAGTCGGTCTCCTCCGGCCGGGTCGTGGTGACGCCCGCGATGACGATCTCGGAGACCCGCTCGGGGTAGCGCTCCGCGTAGGCCAGGATCAGCGTCGAGCCCCAGGAGCCGCCGTGGAGGAGCCAGCGCTCGATGCCCAGGTGTTCGCGGAGCCGCTCCATGTCGGCGATGAGGTGGTGGGTGGTGTTGTGTTCGAGACCGACCGCCGGGTCGGAGGCATGCGGCCTGCTCTCACCGCAGCCGCGCTGGTCGAACAGGACGACCCGGTAGACCTCGGGGTCGAACAGCGTGCGGCTGCCACGGCGCCCGCCGCTGCCGGGACCGCCGTGCACGCACAGCGCCGCCTTCCCCTCGGGGCTGCCACTAATCTCCCAGTGGATCCGGTGGCCGTCGCCGACGTCGAGGAGTCCCTGTGCGTCCGGTTCGGTGGGCGGGAAGGGCTGGGCCATGGCGGTCTCCTCCTGCTGGGCGCGGCGGACAACCTCGCGAGGTTAGCGGACCACTGCCACCCCTCACGCGTGATTTACGCGGACTTGGGCCGCCTTCCCTGGGCGACCGTGTCGAGCAGCAGTCGCGCGGCCACCGCCGCTCCGTCGGTGCGGACCGTGGCGGCCACGGCGGCCGCCCGTGCGCGGGTCCCCTGGGCCAGCGCCGTCCTGAGCGCGGCGGACAGGGACGCGGTGGTCGGGACCGGGCCGTCGTGTGCCGCGCCGATGCCGAGCGCGGCCACCCGGCCCGCCCAGTACGGCTGGTCCACCATCTGCGGTACCACCACCTGCGGCGCACCGGCCCGGGCGGCCGCCGCCGTCGTGCCCGCGCCGCCGTGGTGCACGACGGCGGCCACCCGGGGGAACAGGGCCCGCAGGTTGACCTCGCCGACGACGTGGCAGTCCGCCCGCTCGTCGGTCAGGTCCAGGTCCGGGTCCAGGTCCGCCCAGCCGCGCGAGACGAGGACGCGGCGGCCCTGCGCGCGGACCGCCGCGACGGCCACCCGGGCCACGTCCTGCGGGGCGCGCATGCTGCCGAAGCCCACGTACACCGGCGGTGTTCCGGCGTCCAGGAACGCCTCCAGCGCTGCCGGGAGCGGGCGTTCGTCCGGCAGGACCCACGCACCGGTCTGTACGACGGTGAGGCCCGCCGTCTCCCGCCACGGGCCCAGGACGGGGTCCGCCGCCAGCCACGGGCGGCCGGTGAACACATGGCCGCGTACGTCGTCCACCGGTGGCAGGCCGATCGCCGCGCGCTGGGTGCCCAGCGCCACGCCGAACAGCTCGTTGAGGTGCCGGGCGTCCAGGTCCCACAGCGCCCGGTTGCCGGTGACGTCCGGTGGGAACGGCAGGCCCTCCCGTGGCGGTGGCGGGTGGTGCGGCGACGGCAGGGCGATGGGCTGGTAGCTCACGTACACGTACGGGATGCCCAGCTTCTCGGCCACCGACCGCGCGGCGACCTGTGCCATCCCCGCCGCCACCAGCGCGTCGCATCCCTCGGCCGCCGAGGCGAGGGTGCCGAACTGCGCGGCCACCAGCTCCACACGGAGCCGGGACAGATCCGCCGCCGAGGGCGGCGCCACTCCGTGCATCAGCGGACGCACCGGCTCGCCGACCGGCACCAGCGGTACGCCGACACCGGCCAGCAGCTCGGCGAACTCCGCGTCCGGTGGCGCGCACACCCGCACCTCCGCGCCGAGCGCGCGCAACCGCACCGCGAGCGCGGCCATCGGTTCGACGTCCCCGCGCGACCCGTACGCCGACAGCACCACACGCATCCGGAACTCTCTCCTCGCCGTAGGCGGGCTCAGCTCTTGAGCGGGCCGCCGTTGATCGCCACCCGGCGGCCGTAGCGGGTGTGCGGGTAGTAGTCGTAGACCGCGTGGTGCTGGACGCAGCGGTTGTCCCAGAACACCAGGGTGTGGGGCTCCCAGCGCACCCGGCAGAAGAGCAGCGGGCGTTCCGCGACCACCTTGAAGAGCAGGTCCAGCACGGCCCGGCTCTCGTCGGCCGACAGCTGCGGGATGCGGTCGGTGTAGGCGGGGTTGACGTACAGGACCGGGCGGTCGGTCTCCGGGTGCCGGACCACCAGCGGGTGTTCGGATGTCGGCGCCACGTAGTCCGGCGGCAGGGTGTACCCCTTGAGCGACAGCCCGCCGTCGTGCAGCGCGGTCAGCCCGTCCAGCATGGCGCGCAGCGTGGGGGAGAGCATGTCGTAGGCCAGATGCATGTTGGCGAACAGGGTGTCGCCGCCGCAGTCCGGCTCCGGCGTCCGGATGATGTGCAGCATCGAGCCGAGCGACGGCTCCTGGTCCGCGGTGCCGTCGGCGTGCCAGCCGTTGCCCGCCACGTTGCTGGCCTCGGCGCTGGTGCGGATCTCCAGGACGTACGGGTCGCCCTCCGGTGGCGGCGGGTTGACCGGGCGGAGTTCGCCGAAGTGGCGGGCGAACCGCTTGTGGTCGTCGACGCTGATGTCCTGGCCTCGGAAGACCAGCACATGGTGGTCGAGGAAGGCGCGCCGGACCTCGGCCAGCTGCTCGTCGGTCAGCTCCCGGGTGAGGTCCAGACCCGAGACCTCGGCACCGATGACCGGGGTGAGCGGCGCCACCTCGATGTTCCGGTACGTGTGCTGTGGCCGGGTGGTGATCCGCTTGATGGCGTCGAGTTCGTACGCTTCCATGGCTCTCCCTGCTGGGTACGGCGGATGGTGCGGGCGGTCAGCGCTGATCGGCCACCGCGCGGTGGACGGCGTTGACCTCGGCCGTCACCGCCGCCACATGGGGCGGGCGGACCAGTCCGTAGTGGGTGGTCTCCACCTCGTGCCAGTCGCTCGGCGCGGCCAGCTGGGCCCGCCACAGCTCGCGCTGCTCCTCGGGGGAGCCGAGGGGCGGCAGGCCCGCCACCGGGAGCCGGGCCAGCCACACCCGGGCCGGGGTGGTGGCCAGCGGCGGTGGCCGGTGGTCGGCCATGGCGCGGAGGTTGGCCAGGCAGCACCGGGTGAGCCGGTCGGCGTACTCCCGGGCCACGTCGCCGTCCGGGCCGTCGCCACCGAGGCCCAGTTCGTGCGCGAAGAGGGTCCGCAACTCGCCCTCGCCGTACGTCTGGTAGAGCGGACCGGAACCGGGTGGCGGCGGGTCGAGCAGATGGAGCGTGTCCACGGGCCGCCCGGCCGCCTCCGCCTCGGCGGCCATGCCGACGGCGACCCAGGCGCCGAACGACCACCCGGCCAGCTGCCGGTGCCACCCGGCGGCCGGGAAACGCGCCTCCAGCGCCGCGTGGTAGTGGCGGGCCCGTTCACCGATGGTCCATTCCGGGCCGCCGGGACGGCGCAGCGCCGGGTCGGCGATCAACGCCACGGTCAGCCGTGGATCGATCCCCGCGACCAGCGCGCGGTACGCCTGGATGTCCCCGCCGACCGGGTGCACCAGGCACAGCACCTCCGTCCCGGTGCCCTGCTGCCACACGTCGAGGGTGACGACATCGGCTGCCCCGGCTGTGCCACCGCGCTCCCGGTCCAGCAGGGTCAGCACCTCGGCCAGCGAGACCTGGTGGCTCAGCTCGGCCAGATCGAGTTCCACGTCGAAGTGGCGCTTCATCTCGCCGATGAGGTCCAGCAGGGTCAGCGAGTCGGCGCCCAGGTCGTACAGCGAGGCGTCCGGGTCGAGGGTGTCCAGCCCCAGCCACTCGCACAGCCAGTCGCCGAGCAGCACCGCCGGTTCGTCTGCGTACTCCACGGGTTCGGCGTCCGGCGCGGGCGCGGGCCCTGCGTAGAAGGCGCGGGAGGTGGTCAGTTCGGTGGTGGAGACCAGCACCTGCGGCAGTTGCGCGGCCAGCGCCCGGGCGAGGGTGCGACGGCCCTCCTCCAGCGTCAGCCCCACCGCCAGATGGGCCTGGTGGCGTACGTCCGCGGCCGGTGCCCGCAGCGCCATCCCGGCCTCCCGCCACACGTCCCAGCCGATGGCCAGCCGGAGCGTTGCCCCACCGCCATCGGGCGTGGGCGGCTCGTGGTGGGCGAAGGCGTCCAGCACCCCGGCCGACGCGGCGTAGTCGAGCTGGCCGACCCCGCCCAGCGTCCCGGCCATGGAGGAGCAGTAGACGGCCAGCTGCGGCCGGAACCGCTCGGCCAGGCGCTCCACCAGCAGCGCGCCGTGCAGCTTGGCGAGCGATCCGGCGCGCGCCACGGCCGGGTCGCGGCGCGCGATCAGCCCGCCCGCTGCCGCGCCCGCCGCGTGCACCACGGTGTCCAGCCGCCCCGTACGGTCGGCGACGACGGCGGCGAGCCGAACGGGGGAGTGGATGGTCAGGTCGGCCTCGACCAGCTCGATCCGGTCGGCCCATGGCGTCAGCGCGTCCGGCAGCTCCGGCCGCCGGGCCAGCAGCAGCACCCGCCCGGCGGTCCGCTCCAGCAGCCAGCCCGCGATCGTGGCGCCGATGCCGCCGGTGCCGCCCAGCACCAGGTGGACCGTGTCCGGCGCGGCCGGGACCACGGGGCGTTCGCTGGGCGCCGGTAGCGGCACCGTGTCCTGCCGCCACCAGTAGCCGTGACGCAGCGCCAGATGGGTGGGCAGTTGCTCGTCGGTGGCCAGCAGCGCGGCCAGCGGCGCCGCCCAGCCGGTCGGCGCGGCGGCCGGGAGGTCGACCCAGAGCCCGGCGGCGGCGCCCTCCTGCGGCGCCACCTCGGTGACCCCGGCCAGCAGCGCCAACTCGGGCCGGTCCACGGGTCCGTCCACCGGCCGGGCCCGGTACGACAGCCACACCGGGCGCGGTGTGAGACCGGTCCGTCCGGCCGCCGCCTGGATCAGCGCGGCCGGAGCGTCCAGGCAGGCCCAGCGGGCCCGGTCCAGCCGGTCGCCGTCGACCGGGCCGGTCACGCCCAGCGGCAGCGTGTGCAGCCAGTCCACGGCGCCCAGCCCGTCCAGCGCGTCCAGCAGCGCGCCGAGCGAGGCCGGGTCGGCCGGGTCCACCAGGTACGAACTGTCGTTGCGCCGGGCGAACCCGCCCCCGGCGGCCACCAGCACCACCCGGGAACGGACCGAGCGCAGCGCCCGTACCTCCTCCGGGTCGGCCGGGCCGTCCGTGACCAGGACCAGCGGACGGGAGGCGGCCGCCGGGCCGGTGGCGCCCGCCCGGCGGAACCGCACCCAGTGCGGCTGGTGCAGCCACCGCTTTTCGGCCACCCGGGCAGGCCAGGCGGCCTTGGTCAGCTCGCCACCGGTGGTGGCGGCCCCGGTCGTGGCGGTCCCGGTCGGGGTGGCAACGGCGGTGGCGCCGTGCGACTCGGCCCCGGTCGACGCGGCACTGGGCGGTGCCGCAACGATCGCGGCGCCCTCGGTTGCGGCGGTCCCGGGCGGTGCCGCAACGGTCGCGGCGGTCCTGGTCGGCCCGGCGCCGGGTGGAGCCGCGATCCCTGGAATGGCAACGGTCGACGCGGTCCCGGCCGACGCGGCGCCGGGCGGTGCGGCGATGCCCGGGACGGCAACGGTCGGGGCGACACCGGACGGCGCTATGCGGCCCGGGGCTGACCCGTCCGCCGCCCGTGCCATGGCGTACTCCGCCCGCGCGAAGGACGGCGGAGGGAAGTCCCACGGCGCCTGCGCCGGGCCCGTCGGCCAGTCGATCCGCTCCCCGGCCAGCCAGTCGGCGACCAACCGCGGCGCGTCGCGGTCCGCCACCGGGACCGGCTCGGTACCCGGCTCCACCTCAATGCCACTCGCGGTACGCAGCCACCGCACCGCCGAGCCCGGGTCCGGGCAGACCGCCGCCATCCGCCAGCGACGGGCCGGGCGACCGGCCTGGAGATGCCGCAGCACCGCCGGGTACGCCTCCGGGCGCTCCGCGAGATAGGCGGCGATCCGGTCCGCGTCGGCGCGCAGCGCCGCCTCGCTGGAGGCGGAGAGCAGCAGGCAGGGCGGCGCTTCGACCGGAGGCCGTCCCGGCTCGCCCGCTTCGATCACCGCGTGCGCGTTGGCGCCCCCGATACCGAAGCTGCTGACCGCCGCCACCCGTGGCCGGTCGGCGGGCCAGGGCAGCGCCTCGGTGGGTACGTAGAACGGCGTCGGGTCGGGGCCGAGCTGCGGGTTGAGGGCACGGAAGTCCAGCGTGGGCGGGATCAGGCCGTGGTGGACACAGAGCGCGGCCCGGACCAGACCGACCACACCGGCCGCCGCGCCCAGGTGGCCGATCTGGCTCTTGACCGAGCTGAGCGCCGTACGGCCGGACTCCGCCACCTCGAACGCCTGGCGCAGCGCGCCCACTTCGACCGGGTCGCCGAGCCGGGTGCCGGTGCCATGCGCCTCCACGTAGCCGAGGTCGGCGCCGGTGCGGCCGCTGCGGCGCAGGGCGGTACGGATCACCTCGCGCTGGCCGGAGAGGGAGGGGGCGCTGTAACCGAGCTTGTCCGAGCCGTCGTTGTTCACCGCCGACCCCGTGACCAGCGCGTACACCGTGTCCCCGGCCTCGCGGGCCAGCCGCAGCGGCTTGAGCACCAGCATGCCGACCCCGCTGGAGCCCACGGTGCCGGTGGCGTCGTCGCTGAACGGGCGGCAGTGCCCGTCCATCGAGAAGATGTGCTGCGGCTTGTAGCGGTAGCCATCGCTCAGCCCGGTGTCCACCAGCACCCCGCCCGCCAGCATCACATCGGCGTCGCCCTGCCGCAGCAGCCCGGCGGCCATATGCACCGCGAAGAGTGAACTGGCGCACGCCGCCTGCACGCTGAAGGCGGGGCCGGTCAGATCGAGGTGGTAGGCGGCCTTGGTGGCCAGGAAGTCCTTCTCGTGGTGCAGCGCGAGCTGAAAGCCGTCCGGCAACCGGTCCGGGCCGGTCTGCCGCAGCATGGCCTGGAAGTACGTGTTCTCGCCCGCACCGGCCACCAGCCCGACCCGCAGCGCCGAGGTGTCCGCGATACCGGCGTGTGCCAGCGCCTCGACGCAGGTCATCAGCGTGTGCCGCTGCTGCGGGTCCATCAGCCGGGCCTCCTGGCGGCTGATGCCGAAGTGCTCCGGGTCGAAGTCGAGCGGCCCGTCCAGCTGGCTGCGGGCTCCCACCAGCCCGTCCGGGGCGTCGAAGTACTCGATGCCCCGGCCGCCGCTACGGGTCAGCTCCCAGAAGGCCCGCAGGTCCGGCGCGCCCGCCACGCGCACCGCCATCCCGACCACCGCGATGGGCTCGTGGCCCGCAGTGTGGACCGGGCCCGCCACCTCGGCGGGACGCGCGGCCACGGAGGCCGGGCCCGGCGCCGTACCGTCGTCCAGGAAGCGCGCCAGCGCACGTACCGTCACATGCTCGAACAGGTCCGCTATCTCGAACCGCGCCCCGAGCGCGGTGGTGCACCGCAGGTGGAAACGCATCAGCCCCAGGCTGGACGCACCGGCCTCGAAAAACGTCTGGTCCGGGCCGATGGGCACACCGGTCACCGCCTCGAAGGCGGCGGTCAGTTCGGCCTCCCGCTCCGAGAGCCGCTGACCATCGGCCGGAGCGCGCCGCAGCTCCTCGCCCGGGGCGCGCGGTGCCGCCCGGCGGTCCAGTTTGCCGCTCGGGGTGCGCGGCAGCGACTCCAGTCGACGGAACCGGTCGACCCGTACGTGCGGTGGCAGCAGCGGCGCCAGGTGGCCGTCCAGCTCCCGGGCCGAAGGGGCGTCACCGCGGTACTCCAGGCAGGCGGTCAGCCCGCCGCCCTCCGCGACCACCACCGCGCCCGCCACCTTCGGATGGCGCAGCAGCGCCGCCTCCACCTGGCCCAGCTCCAGCCGGTGGCCGCTCAGTTTGATCTGCTGGTCGTCCCGGCCGTGGTGGTGCAGCAGCCCGTCGTGGCCGAAGGCGGCCCGGTCGCCACTGCGGTAGAACAGGCCGTCCGTACCCGGCAGTTCGGTGAAGCGCTCCCGGTTGAGCGTGCCGTCGCCCAGATAGCAGCGGGACACCATGGTGCCGCCGATCAGCAGGTCACCGACGCAGCCCGGGGGCAGCGGCTCACCGGCCCGGTCGACCACCCGCAGCAGCGCCCCGGCCACCGGGGTGCCGATGGCCGGGCGCTCCGGCCAGTGCGCCGGGTCGCCCGCCAGGCTCAGGGCGCTGACCACGTGGGTCTCGGTCGGCCCGTAGTGGTTGAACAGCCGGGCACCCGGCAGTCCGGCGAACCACCGGCGGATGGCGTCGGTGCACACCAACTGCTCGCCCGCGGTGACCACCTCGCGCAGTCGCGACGGATAGCGGCCCAGGTGGACGGCGTGTTCGGCGAGCAGTTGCAGCGCCACGTACGGCATGAAGACGCGCTCCACACCGGCCGACTCCAGCTGGTCGAGCAGCGCCGGGATGTCCTGCCGCCAGCCGGGGCGTATGAGGTGCAGGGTGCCGCCACCGCACAGGGTGGTGAAGATCTCCTGGAACGAGACGTCGAACGACAGCATGGAGAACTGCTGGGTCACGGCCGGTGTGCCGAGACCGCCCTCGGACGCCTGCCAGTGCAGCAGGTTGGTCAGCGTGTGGTCGGAGACCTGGACACCCTTGGGTGTGCCGGTGGAGCCGGAGGTGAAGAGTGTGTACAGCGGACGCCCGGCGTGCGGTGGCGGCGGTGCGCTGTCCGGCTCGCCTTCGGCCAGGGTGATGGTCCGGCGTACCGTGCCGCCGCCCGTGTCCACCCCGTCGTACGCCGCCCCGTCGCACGCCACCTCGTCGTACGCCGCCTCGCCGCCCGGTGCGAGGAGGACGCACACCGGGTCGACCTGGCGCAGGATCTGCCGCAGCGGTTCGGCCGGGTAGGCCGGGTCGAGCGGCACCGCGGTCCAGTTGAGCCGGGCGAGCGCCAGCAGCGCCACCACGTGCTCCACCGACGGCTCCAGAAACAGCGCCACATGACGCTCGCCGTTGGCCGCCAGGGGGTGAGCGGCCCGCAGTTCCCCGGCGAGCGCCGCCGCCCACCGGTCCAGCTGTGCGTAGCCGACCGGGCCGTCCGCCGTCATCAGGGCGGGCGCGTCGGGGGTCCGGGCGACCTGGGCGGCGAAGCCCTCGGCCACCGTCGCCCAGCCGCCGGACGGCTCGGCGCCGCGCCCGAACTCCGGCAGCCCGCGCCGGTACGGGGCCGCCACCTCGGCGGGCGTACCGGACCGGCCGGTGGCGAGGAGGTCCAGGCCGGTACGGAACAGCCGGTCCATGGCCTCGATCTCGTCGGCCGCGAAGTGGTCGGCCGCGTACTCCCACAGGCAGTCGAAGCCGTCCGGGTGTTCCACCAGCGAGACGGTCAGCGGCACCTTGGCCTCGGCCGGTGCCCGCCACACCGGCCGGGCGGTGATCCCGGGCAGCTCCAGCGCGCCGAAGTCGGTGTTCTCCAGCACGAACAGCACATCGAACGGACTGTGCCCAGCCGGGTGGCCACGGTCGTCCAGCACATCGGCGAGCGACACGTCCTGCCACTCCAGGGTGTCGCGCACCGCCGCGCCCAGCCGCAGCAGCTCGGCGCGCAACTCGCCGCGCGGCGCGACGGCCACAGGCAGCGGCACGGTGTTGGCGAACATCCCGACGCTCGACTCGAACTCCTGCACAGGGCGGCCCGCCACCGGTGTGGCGATGCGTGGCCGGGTGCGGCCGGTGACCGCGTACAGGCCCCAGGCGAACACCCCGAGCAGCAACTCGAAGCGGCTCAGTTCCAGTTCGCGGCAGAGCCGGTCCACGGTGGCGCGGTGGTCCGGGGCCAGCGCGGTGTGCAGCAACCGGCCCTCGGGGTACGGGCGGGCGCGGACCGGGCGCAGCGGTTCGTCCGGCTCCTCCTCGGCGGTCCACCGCTCGCGCAGCCCGGTGCGCAGCGCCTCGTACCCGGTCGTGGCGAACCACCGCGTCTGCCAGGTGGCGTGGTCCAGCGGGGTCGGCGCCGGGGATGACCCCGGGAGTGTGGTGTCCGGTGCCGTCAGCGCCTGGGCGTAGGCAGCCGACAGGTCGCGGAAGAGCACGGTCAACGACCAGCCGTCCACCGCGATGTGGTGCAGCCGCAGCAGCAGCGTCCCGCCGTCTGCGTCAGGTAGCCAGCAGGCGGCGAACATCTGCGGGCGTGCCAGATCGTGTGGCTCGGCGAAGAACCGGTCGGCGAAGGCGGCCACGGCCTTCACACCGGTGAGCGCCACGGCCTCCGGCTCGGCCCACGGGTCGTACGGCTCGCCCACCACCTGCAGCAGACCGTCCGGCGACGCCTCGAACCCCGTACGCAACGCCGGATGCCGGGCCACCAGCCCGCACAGGGCCCGGCGCAGTGCGGCGCCGTCCACCGGGCCGTCCAGCCGGAGCGCCTGGCCCACCGTGTAGCCACGGGAACCGGGGAAGCGCCGGTGGTGCAGCCACAGCCGCTGCTGTTCGCTGGTGGCCGGACCACGGGCGGCGCCGGACGGCGGGCCCGGCACCGGGTAGCGCGGTCCGGCCCCCGTACCCGTGCTGGCCTGGTCGATCGCCTCGGCGATGGCGGCGAAGTCGGCGTGCAGCACCTCCGCCTGGCCCAGTTCGCACCCCCAGCGGCGGCGGATCTCGAACCGGAGCCGCAGCGCCCGCAGCGAGTCGCCCCCGCTGGAAATCCACCGGTCCGTGGGGCGCAGCCCCGAGGTGCCGAGCACCGCCCCGGCCAGCTCCAGCACTTCGCGCTGCCGTGCGGTGGCCATCGTGGCCGGGCTGGCGGCGGCGTCGGCGGAGCGCTGCCACGGGCGGTCCGCACGCCGTAACAGCGCGGCCCGGTCCACCTTGCCGTTGCCGGTCAACGGCAGCGCGTCCACCCGGTACACCCGGTGCGGCCGCATATAGGCCGGTACGGCGGACGTCAGGTGGCGGTCGAACTCCTCGAAGTCCAGCTCCGCCCCGGCCACCAGGTAGGCCAGCAGCTCGTGTCCGGCGGTCTCCGGATGCTCCCGGGTGCACACGTACGCCTGCCGGACCGCCGGGTGCGCCGCGATGCGCCGTTCCACTTCGGCCGGTTCGATGCGGAAGCCGCGCACCTTCACCTGCCGGTCCGCCCGGCCCAGATAGCTGATCGCGCCGTCGGCGTCGGCCCGTACCAGGTCACCGGTGCGGTAGTAGCGCTCCCGGCCGCCGTCGTACCAGTCCAGCCGGACGAACCGCCGGGCGGTCTCCTCCGGCAGGTTGCGGTAGCCGGTCGCCACGCCCGGCCCGGACAGCAGCAGCTCGGCCACCTCGCCCGGTTCGGCGACACGTTCGGAGCCCGGTACCACCAGCAGCGCCCCGGTGTCCGGTAGCGGACGGCCGATCGGCACCACATCCGCGTCGAAGTCGCGGGGGATCGGGTGAACGAGCGAGAACGTGCACACCTCGGTGGGGCCGTAGATGTTGTGCAGCACCGTGCCGCCGCCGTGGTTGTGCCGATACCAGCGCCGCACCACGGCCGGGTTGAGCTGCTCGCCACCGACCAGCACCCGCCGCGCACCGGCGAAGCACACGGGCACGGTGTCCACCACGGCCTGGAAGAGCGCGGTGGTGACGAACAGCGTGTCGATCCGCTCCCGCAGCAGCGTGGCGGCGAGCCGGTGCGGCGACTGTACGTCCTCGTCGCGCAGCACCACGCAGCAACCGCCGGTCAGCAGTGGTGTCCACATCTCGAAGTTGATGGCGTCGAAGGCCGGGTTCGACAGGCAGGCGAACCGTGCCCCCTGCTCCAGGGGCAGCCAGCCGGGCCGTGCCATCCGCATCACACCCGCCTCCGGCAACTCCACCCCCTTCGGGCGGCCGGTGGTGCCGGAGGTGTAGAGGACCAGCCCGGCGGGCCGCTCCGGGAAGATGTCCACCGACGTGGCGCGGTCCGCCAAGGCGTCCAGCAGCCGCGCCGCCGGGAGCGGACGCACGGTGTCCGGGATGCCCTCCGGTGGCGTGGCGCCGTGCACCAGCACGACACTGTCCGAGTCCGTCAGGATGTGCGCCTGCCGCTCCGGCGGGCTCTGAGTGTCGAGCGGCACCACCCGGGCGCCCAGCCGCAGCGCGCCGAGCACCACCACGACCAGCTGCCAGGAGCGGGGCAGGCCCACCGCGACCGCGTCGCCGGGGCGCACCCCGTGGCCGCGCAGCGCCGCGGCCACCCGCGCGCCCGCGATGTCCAGCGCCGCGTAGCCGAACCGGCGGTCCTGGTCCACCAGCGCGAGCGCGTCGGGGGTGAGCCGTGCCCGCAGATGGACGCCGTGGGCCAGACCGGTGGCCTCCGTTGCCCGGCCATCGCTCAACGTCGTCATGAGCGCTCCAGCGCCACGTACGGTACGGCCTGCCGGGTGGGCTCCGTGGCGTCCAGCCGGTCCAGTTCGCCGACGACCACGTCGGCCACCGCCGACACCTGCGCTCCCTCCAGCAGATCCCAGTGGCCGCAGTCGAGCGGCACCACCGCGAGCCCGGCCCCGGCCCGCCGCCGCCAGAACTCGCGGGTCGGATGCGGGCCGGACGCGCCCGGGCCGTCCGCGGCGGCCTCGATCAGCGTCAGCGGGGCGGTGGTCGGCCGCGGGTCGTGGCCACGGGCGGTCATCCGGCTGTGGTTGTACGTCTCGAAGTACCGGGTGAGCTGGTCGGCTTCGATGCCCGGGTACATGCCGTTGAACCGCACCAGCTTCTCCGCGAACTCCTCGTACGCCACCGGCTGGATCGCGGCCCGCGCGGCCGGGTCGTCGGTGGCCTGGGTGTCGAGCAGCACCACGCTCAGCCGGGCGTGCCCGGCCAGCGCCAGCCGCCGGCCCATCTCGTGCGCGATCAGACCGCCGTACGACAGCCCGCACAGCACCAGCGACTCGTCCGGGCGGGCGTCGATCAGTTCCAGGTACGCCCGCGCCATCGCCTCGACCGTGGGAAGCCGCTCCTCGTCCGGATCGATGCCCGGGGCCTGGATGCCCTGTACGCCGATGTCCCCGGGGAGCGCCCCGGCCAGCGGCAGATAGCAGAAGGCGGTGCCACCGGCCGGATGGACGCACACCAGCCGCCGCCGTCCGGTTCCGGCGTGGAACTCGATCAGGTTCGTGCCCGGCTTCGTATCCGGTGGCCCGGCGGCGCCCCGGCGCAGCCGTTCGGCGAGCGCCTCTATGGTCGGATACCGGAACACCTCGCGTATCGGCGGCGTTTCGCCGAACTCCTCGCCGATCGCGTGGGCCATCTTGATGGCCGAGATGGAGGTGCCACCGACGTCGAAGAAGTTGTCCGATATGCCGATGCCGGGGTGGAGCAGCAGCCGGGACCAGATCCGGTGCAGCGCCATCTCCACGTGGTCGCGCGGGGTCGCGGTGTTGACCTGGGCGGGCAGCGCCTCCCGCGCGTGCTCCAGCAGGGCCGCCCGGTCCAGCTTGCCACTGCGGCCCAGCGGCAGACCGGGCAGTTCCACGAAGACCGCCGGGATCATGTAGTCCGGCAGCCGGTCGGCCAGCGCCGTCCGCCACTCGTGCGGTTGCCGGGACGGCGCCTCGCCACGTCCGATGCCCGCCACCAGCCGTGGTTCCCCCGCCCGGTCGCGGTCGACCAGTACAGCGGCCTCCCGCACCCCCGGCAGTGCCAGCAGTGCCGCCTCCACCTCGCCCGGCTCGATGCGGAAGCCGCGCAGCTTGACCTGGTCGTCGCGGCGGCCGGTGTATTCGGCGTTGCCGTCCGGAAGACGGCGGGCCAGATCCCCGGTGCGGTAGATCCGGCCGCCCGGGACGAACGGGTCGTCAAGGAACCGCTCGGCCGTCAGCTCCGGCTGGTTGAGGTATCCGCGCGCCACGCTCGCGCCGCCGATGTACACCTCGCCCACCACACCGGGCGGTACCGGCCGCATCCGCTCGTCCAGCAGATAGAGCCGGGTGCCGGGCAGCGGGCGGCCGATCGGGCACGGCCGGTCCACCGGGCGCGGGTCGGTGTAGGCGGTGGCGTACAGCGTGGTTTCGGTCGGTCCGTAGCCGAAGCAGATCCGCAGCCCGGGCAGGGCCGACACCATCCGGTGCAGGGCCGCCTCGGGCAGCGACTCCACCCCGGTCAGCACCTGGCGCAGCGCCAGCCCGGCCAGCCTGCCGTCCGGGTCCTCGTCGATCCACCGCACGTAGGCCGGTGGCAGGAAGGCCTGCACCACCCGGTGTGCGCGCAGCCAGCCCATCAGCGCTGCCGGGTCACCGCGTAAATCCTCGGGCACCAGATGCACTTCGGCGCCCGTGGTCAGGGGCAGCAGCAGTTCGTGCACCGAGGCGTCGAAGCCGATGCTGGACCAGGCCGAGGTGGCCTCTCCCGGGGTGGCGCCGAAGCGGGCCAGCCACTGGTCGAAGAGGCTCAGCACATTGCCGCGCGTGACCGCGACACCCTTGGGGCGGCCGGTGGAGCCGGAGGTGTAGATGACGTACGCCAGATGCGAGGGCGGGACGGTGATCCCCGGCGCGTCGTCCCGGTCGCCCTCGGCCTCGACGGCCGTCAGCGAGTGCCAGGTGTCCGGCGCGTCCCGCTGGTCGGTGAGCACCAGGGCGGGCCGTGCGTCGGACACCATCGCGGCCAGCCGTTCGGCGGGCTGGCCCGGGTCGAGGGGCAGCCATCCGGCCCCCGCCTTGAGGATGCCGAGCACACCGGCCACCAGCTCCGCCGACCGGCCGGTGTGCAGCGCGACCACCTGGTCCGGGCGCACACCACGGGCGATCAGGGCGTGTGCCAGCCGGTTGGCCCGCCGGTCGAGGTCGGCGTAGGTCAGGCGGCGGTCGCCCGCCACCACCGCGGTGGCCGCCGGAGCGGACCGTACGTGGGCCTCGAACCGCTCGACCAGCCCGGCTGTTTCCGTGCGCGGGGCGATCGCGGTGGCGTCCCAGTCGGCCAGCAGCTCGGCGGTCTCCGCCGCGTCCAGCAGCGCGTACTCGGCGACGGGCCGCCCGGGCTCCCGGGCCAGCTGCTCCAGCACCCGGACCAGATAGCGCAGCTGGCGTTCGACGGTCTCCCGGTCGAACAGCGCGGTGGCGTAGTCCAGATCGCCGACGATCCGCCCGTCCGCCTCCTCCAGCGCGAGGACCAGGTCGAACTTGGCCGGGGCGTACGGCATCGGCAGCAGCCGGACTGTCACCCCCGGCAACTCCATCACGTCCTCCATGGGCGGAACCCAGGCGAACATGGTCTGGAACAGCGGGGTGTGCGCGGCGCTGCGCGGCGGGTTGACCAGCTCCACGACCCGCTCGAAGGGCAGATCGGTGTTCTTCACTCCGGCCCGGACCGTGGCCCGCACCTGCCGCAGCAACTCCGAGCCGGTCGGCGCGTCCGCCAACTCCACGCGCAGTGCGAGGGTGTTGACGACGAAGCCCATGATGTCGCCGACATCGCCTCGGCGGCGATTGGCGGTGGGGGTGCCCACCGCCAGGTCCCGCTGCCCGGAGAGGCGGGACAGCACGATCGCCCAGCCGGTCAGCAGGGTGGAGAAGAGCGACCCCTCGTGGTCCTCGGTGACCGCCTTGAGCGCCGTGGTCAGCTCGGGGCCGATCTCCAGGTGCACCCGGTCGCCTGAGTGGTCCTGCTCGGCCGGGCGCGGCCGGTCGGTCGGCAGCTCCAGCAGCGGTGGCACACCGGTCAGCTTTCCGGCCCAGTACTCCTCCTGCGCGGCGGGTTCCGCGCCCGCCATCCACTCCCGCTGCCAGCGGGTGAAGTCGGTGTACTGCCACCGGGCGGGCGGCAGCGGGTCCGGCTCGCCGCGCAGCAGGGCGGCGTAGAGCGCGCCGGTCTCGCGCAGCATCATGCTGCGGGACCAGCCGTCGAACATCGCGTGGTGCACGGTCAGCACGATCACGTGGTGGTCCGGGCCGAGCACCACCAGCCGCCCACGGGCCAGCGGTTCGGCGGCCATGTCGAACGGTACGAGGGTCTCCCGGCGCAGCACCTCGGCGAGCCGGTCCTCCGCGTCCGGGCGGCCGGACAGGTCGTCCACCGCCAGCGCGAAGCCGGTGTCCGCCGGGTCGACCTGCTGGTACGCGTCGCCCCCGCACGGCACCAGCCGGGTCCGCAGCGCCTCGTGCCGGGCCGTCAGGGCGTCCAGCGCCCGGCCCAGCACCGTACGGTCCAGCGGCCCCCGCAGCCGGAACGCCATCGGCTCGTTGTACGTGACGGCGGCACCCTCGCGCTGGGACACCGCCCACAGCCGGCGCTGGCCGAAAGAGAGCGGGGGCCGGCCGTCCGGCCCCGGCGGTTCCGCGGTCGCGTCGGCGGAAGTGGCGGAGTCGGACAACGATGTCATCGACAAGAGCAGCTCTTTTCACTCATGCCATGGATGGGAGATCGCGAAGCCGTTCGGGGTGATTTTTCGGCAGCAAGATGACCATGTCAATGGCCGCCTGAACGCAACCGGCGGTAACGGCTCCGGAAAGTCCAGGGGGATACCGGGCAGGTCTAGGGAGATTATGGGAATACCCCGGGACCGGCGGATCAGCCCCCGGCGGGAGGGGCGGTGCTCTGCCGTACGACGAGTCGTGGAGTGGGGGCCTGCACGGCGCGGGGCGCGGGGCGTTCGGCCATGACGCGGAGCAGTTCGGTGGCGGTGAGCGTGCCGAGCGCGAAGGTGTCGCGGGTCAGCGCGGTGAGCGAGGGGTGCGCCATGGTGGTGAGGACGGAGTCGTCGAAGGACACCACGGACACCTCGCCGGGCACCGGGATGCCCATCTCGGTGGCCACGCCGAGCCCGGCGACCGCCATGACGTCGTTGTCGTACACGATGGCCGTGTGGCGGGGACTGGCCTCCAGCAGGCGGCGGGTGGCCGACGCGCCCTGGGCGTCGGAGTAGTCGGTGGCGACGGACGTCACGTCGATGCCGGTGGACTCGCGTACGTCGGCGACGGCCCGCAGCCGGCGCTGGGTGTGCTGGTAGGCCACCGTGCCGCTGACATGGCCGACGCGCCGGTGTCCGAGGGAGACCAGATGGCGCAGGATGCTGACCGTCGCCGCGTGGTCGTCCACCCAGACGCTGGCCAGCGGCATGGGGTTCCCGTGGCTGCCCAACACCACCGCGGGGATGCCCAGATCGGCGACGAGCTGGGGCCGGGTGTCGTCGACCGCGAGGTCGAGCAGCACGAGGCCGTCCACCCGGTTCTCGGCCGCCCAGCGCCGGTAGACCGCCGTCTGGGCCTCGGTGTCCTCGACGATGAGCAACTGCGTGGCGATTCCCCGGTTGGACAGGCAGGACTGCAGACCGGAGAGGAACTGGGCGAAGAACGGCTCGACGCCGAGCGTACGCGCGGGACGGGCGATGACGATGCCGACCACATCGCTGGCCGCGCCCTTGAGCGCGCGGGCCGCCCGGTGCGGACGCCAGTTGAGTTCGTCCACCACATCGAGGATGCGCTTACGGGTGGCGTCGCTCAGCCCGGGGCGCCCGTTGACCGCGATGGACACCGCCGCGACGGAGACGCCCGCGAGCCGAGCGATATCGGTGCTGCGCAGCCGGGGCGGCGCTTCCTCGGCGCGCGAGCCATGGTTCTTCGGTGGCATCGACCCCTCCATCGTGACCCCCGTCGACTTTACGCAACCGTGATGATCCGCTGCGGTGACTGACGAACTTAAACGTATTAGTCTGCCGCCGACTCGACACTACTAAAACGTATTAGACGACCTGTTGCTCCTCTCTCTGCGGTGAGGACCACACATGCACCGTCACTTCAGCAGCACACTTGAGCGGCTGGACCGCGTACGTCGGGAGCGCGTCCTTCCCCGGGTCCACCGCCGCCTCGGAGACGTCGCGATCGAAGCGTGGACGGTCGGGGACGACGGCGAACCGGTGAGCCCCCGCCACGCGCTCGGGCTGAGGACCGAGCCGCGGCGCGGCCGCCCCGACTACCGTCCCTTCGCCCTGGGCGAGGCGTGGGGGGCCGCGTGGTCCACGACCTGGTTCCGCGTCAGCGGCCGGGTCGAGCCCCGGACCCCACCCGGCCCGGTCGACCTGCTCCTCGATCTGGGCTGGTTCGACCATTCCGTCGGCGGACACTGCGAAGGCCTGGTCTTCACACCGGACGGCACCATCGTCAAGGGCCTCCACCCACGGCAGACGGCCATCCGCCTCAGCGACAGGGACACCGGCCCCGGGCTGCTCGGCGCGGACGGCCGCTTCACCCTCTACGTCGAGGCCGCGGCGAACCCCCTGCTGCTCGGCCTGCCGCCCTTCGTCGCCACCGAACACGGCGAGAAGGGCGCGCGGGAGCCCTTCGAGCAGTTCCGGCTACGCCGCGCGGAGACCGCCGTGTTCGTGCCGGAGGTGCACGCCTTCCTCTGCGACCTGGACGTCCTCGGTGGCCTCGCCGCCGAACTTGACCAGGACGAGCCGCGCCACTGGAAACTGCTCTACGGCATCGAGCGCGCCCTCGACACCTACGACGCGGCGGACGCCGAGGCCAGCGCCCGCCGGGCACGCGCCCACCTCGCGCCACTGCTCGCCGCTCCCGCACACGCTTCCGCCCACCGGATCACCGCGGTCGGCCACGCGCACATGGACTCGGCGTGGCTATGGCCGCTACGTGAGACGGTGCGCAAACTCGCCCGGACCGTCTCCAACGCCCTGGCCCTGCTGGACGCCCAACCCGACCTCGTCTACACCATGTCGGCGGCGCAGCACTTCGCCTGGCTCGAAGACCACTACCCCGAACTCTTCGCGCGGGTGCGCCACCACGTCGAGCGGGGGCGGCTGGTGCCCGTCGGCGGCATGTGGGTGGAGCCGGACGGCGTCATACCCACCGGCGAGTCCATGGTGCGCCAACTCACCTACGGCAAGCGGTACTTCCTCAGCCGCTTCGGTATCGAACCACGGGAGGTGTGGCTGCCCGACTCGTTCGGCTACTCGGGAGCGCTGCCGCAGCTGGCCCGCCGGGCCGGGGCCCGCTGGTTCCTGACCCAGAAGATCTCCTGGAACGACACCACGACCTTCCCGCACCACTCCTTCTGGTGGGAGGGCATCGACGGCACGCGGATCTTCACCCACTTCCCGCCCGCCGAGACCTACGCCGCCGAGGTCACCGCCCGCGAACTGCGCCACGCCGTCACCACCTTCCAGGACAAGGCGATCGCCTCCCACTCGCTGCTGCCCTACGGCTACGGCGACGGCGGCGGTGGCCCCACCCGGGAGATGGCCGAACGGCTGCGCCGCTTCGCCGACCTGGAGGGCGCGCCACGCGTGGTGTCCCGCACTCCGGCGGAGTTCTTCGAGGACGCCGAGGCGGAGCTGCGCGAGGTCGAGGAGGTGGCGAAGCCACTGGCGCCCGTACACCGTGGCGAGCTGTACTTGGAGCTGCACCGGGGCACCCTGACCTCCCAAGCGGCGATGAAGCGCCACAACCGGCGTTGCGAATCGCTTCTCCGGGCGGCCGAGTACCTCAGCGCGGCGGCCACGGTCCTGCGGGGCGCGGTCTATCCGGGGGAGAGCCTGGACGAGATCTGGCGCGGTGTGCTGCTGCACCAGTTCCACGACATCCTGCCGGGCACCTCGATCAGCTGGGTGCACCGCGAGGCCCGCGACACCTACCAGGCCATCGAGTCCCGGCTGCGCGAACTCATCGAGGAGGCCGCCAAGGCCCTGGGCACTGCGGTCGATGGCGGGACGGCGGGGCTGCTCCCGCCGTTCGTCCCCGCCGCCGACACGCGTCCCGATCCCGTGCGCGTCACCGACGGGGAAGCGGGCGCCACCGTTCTGGACGACGGTCTGCTGCGGGTCGTCGTCGACGCCGACGGCCACGTCACGTCGCTGCGCGACCTGCGCGGTGGCCGCGAGGTGGTGCCACCGGGCGGGCGTACGGGCGTACTGCAGCTGTTCCGCGACGAGCCGGTGCGGTGGGACGCCTGGGACGTTGACCGCCATACCCTGCGCACCTTCGAGGTCGTCGACGATGTCACCAGCCGCACGGTGGTCCATGACGGCCCCGACGCCGGGGTCGAGGTCGTCCGGCGGTTCGGCGCGTCGACGGTCACGCTGACGATGTGGCTGAGGGCGGGCGCCGGACGCTTCGAGACGGAGTGCGCGGTCGACTGGCAGGAGCGTGAGCGGCTGCTCAAGGTGGCTCTGCCGGTCCACATCATGGCGCCCACGGCCCGGTTCGAGACGCAGTACGGATACGTCGAGCGGCCGCTGCTGGTGAACACCGCCGAGCAGGACGCGATGTTCGAGGCCGCCATGCACCGGTACATCCAGGTGACGGACGGCGCGTACGGACTCGCCATCCTCAACGACACCATGTACGGCGCCGACGCCCGGGCCGACCACGACGCCACCGTGGTCCGGCTGTCGCTGCTGCGGGGCAGCCGCTTCCCCGATCCCGATGCGGACGCGGGCCGCCACCACTTCCGCTGGGCGCTGCTCCCCGGCGCGGATGTGCCCGCCGCGGTCGAGGCCGCCTCCGTGTTCAACGCTCCCGACATCGCACCGCTCCCGCCACTGGAACCCCTGGTGGGGATCGAGGCGCTGCAAGGCCACGCGATGGTCGACTGGATCAAACTCGCCGACGACGGTTCGGGGGACCTCGTCGTGCGGATCTACGAAACGCGGGGAAGCCGGGCCAGCGCCCTGCTCCGGCCCTGCGCGGCACTCGGCGCGGGCGCCCTCGTACACGAGACCGACCTGCTGGAACGCGAACTCGCGCCCGGCGACGACCTGCCCACCGCCCTGCCCCGGACACCGTCCGGTACGCGCCGTCCCGCCGACGGCGCGGCCCTGAACCTCGGCCCCTTCCAGGTGGCGACCCTGCGGATCGCCTCTGGAACACACCTCGGATGAGGAGAAGACGAATGACGCCAGCGGGAAGACGGTCGGCGCTCATCGCGGGACTCGCTGCTGGATCGCTGTTGCTGTCCGCCTGTGTCATGGGTGGCGGCGAGACGACGGAGAAGTCGGACGGAAAGGTGTCCGGCAAGATCACTTTCCAGACCTGGAACCTGAAGAACGACAAGTTCACCTCGTACTTCAACGACCTCATCGCCTCGTTCGAGAAGGCCCACCCGGGCACCGACATCAAGTGGGTGGACCAGCCCGCGGAGGGCTACCAGGACAAGCTGTCGGCCGACGCCGCTGCCGGGTCCCTCCCCGACGTGGTCGACATGGGGCCGGAGTCCGCGTACACCCTGGCCAAGGCGGGTGTGCTGCTCGACCTGAACAAGGCCGACCCGAAGGCCGAGAAGAAGTACGCGGACAAGGCATGGGAGGCCATGACCTTCGAGGGCCTGGACGGCGGCACGTACGGCTACCCGTGGTACCTGAACACCGGGCCGTCCTTCTTCAACACGTCCCTCTTCAAGAAGTGCGGACTGAACCCACGCAAGCTGCCCGCCACCTACGACGAGCTGTTCGACCAGGCGGAAACCATGGCCGAGAAGTGCTCGGACACCATGATGATCGCCCGGATGCCCGCCATCGAGACCTTCGGCGAGTACGGCGTGCCCCTCATGGACGCGCGCGGGGAGAAGTTCACCTACAACAACGCCAAGGGCGTCGAGTACGTCGAGCGGTTCCGCAAGCTCTACGCCAAGAAGGGCATGGGCGAGGAGGCGCTGAACAATCTCCAGACCAAGGAGGTGGAGGAGTTCAAGGCGGGCCGTCTGGCGTACCTGCCCGGCAGCTCGTACACCCTGGACGACCTGAAGGCCACCGCGCCCGCCGTCTACAAGAACCTGGGCATCGGGCCGCGCATCAGCGACAGCGCCCCCAACATGTACCTCGAATCCCTGGTGGTCAACGCCGCGAGCAAGAACCAGGCCCTGGCCACCGCCTTCGCCACGTACGTCACGAACTCCGCCAACCAGCTCGGCTTCGCCAAGAAGGCATCGGTCTTCCCCTCGTCCGCCGGGACGCTGGACGACGCGTACTTCACCCAGGACGACGGCACCCCGGCCACCAAGGTGCGGCGGGAGAGCGCCGACCAGGTGCGCAAGGCCGTCGTGTGGTGGCCGCCCGCGTTCTCCGGCTCGGCCGACAGCAACACGCTGCGGGAGCAGATCGCCCAGGCACTATTGGGCAAGAAATCTGTGAAGGCGGCGCTGGACGCCTCCGTCCGGTACTCCAACGAGCGCCTGAAAGCGGACAAGTGACCCTCTCCGTTCAGCGTCGTACGTCCGTGAAACGCGCCGCGCGCCCGGCTCGCCGCACGGCGACCGTCCTGGCCACGCACCGCTGGTCCCTGACCCCGTGGCTGTTCCTGCTGCCGGGGCTGACCGTCATCGTGCTGATGGTGATGGTGCCGTTCGCGAACACGCTCGGCCTGTCGTCCACGGACTCGACCCTGCTGCGGCAGGGCGAGTTCGTGGGCTGGGACAACTTCCGCCGCATGTTCGCCGACGAACGCTTCACCACCGCGCTGCTGAACTCCACGCTCTACACCGTGTGCGTGGTGCCCTGCATGGTGGTCCTCCCGCTCGTCCTCGCCACTTTGGTGAGCAGCGCGGGACGGCTGACCGGCTTCTTCCGCACCACCATGTATCTGCCCGTCGTGATGTCGCCCGTGGTCGTCGGCCTGATCTGGACGAACATGCTCGACAAGCGCGGTCTGGTCAACGCCACGTTCGCCACGCTCGATGTAGTGGCCGAGCCCGTCCCCTTCCTCACCGACCGGTGGCTGCTGCTCTTCAGCGCCATGTTCGTCACGGTGTGGACCGGCCTCGGCTACTACATGGTCATCTACCTGGCGGCGCTGGCCAACATCGACCAGAGCCTGTACGACGCGGCGGCGATGGACGGGGCCGGGGCGGTGCGCAGCTTCCTGGCCGTCACGGTCCCCGGTGTGCGGTCCACGATGACCCTCATCGCCGTGCTGTCCTCGGTGGCGGCCTTCCGCGTGTTCGGCGAGGTCTACGTGCTCACCGGCGGCACCGGGGGAGTGGGCGGGGGCGATCTCACCATGACGATGCTGATCCAGCGGGAGGGCACCGGACTGCAGGCGCGGACCGGGTACGCGGGCGCGATCAGCCTCTTCATGTTCGTGATCCTCGGCGGGCTGCTGCTCGCGCAACTCGCCCTGCAGCGAAAGAGGAGTTCCTGATGGCTGAGCCCGCCGCACGCACGCGCCCGACGGCCGCCGCCCGGCGGCGCAGGACGTCCCCCGGCTCCGTGGCGCGCCACCTGACCCTCCTGCTCATGGCCGTACTCCTGGCGGGGCCACTGGTGTGGCAGCTGTCGCTGTCCCTCAAGGGCGCCGGGGAACCGCTGTACACACGGCCGCCCGAGCTGATCCCCGACCACCCGACGCTCGACCACTTCGCCACGGTGCTCGACCGCGTACCCGTGCCGCGCTACCTGCTGAACTCCCTGGCGGTGGCGGCCATGGCCGTGGCCGGCAACGTGGTCGGAGCCACCTGCGCCGGATACGCGCTCGGGAAACTGCGCTTCCGTGGCCGGGGCGTGGCCACCGCGATCTGCGTGGCCGCCCTGCTGGTCCCCTCCGAGACCGTCCTCATCGCGCAATTCCTCACCGTCAGGGCCACCGGACTGGTGAACACGCTGGTCGGAGTCGCCCTGCCGACCCTGGTGGCGGCGCTGAACGTGCTGCTCATGCGCAACGCCTTCCGCAACCTCCCCGGAGAGCTGGAAGAAGCCGCCATCGTCGACGGCGCCAACGCCTGGCAGCGCTTCATCCGGATCTCCGTGCCCCAGGTCAAAGGCGTGATCGCGGTGGTGGCCATCTTCGCCTTCGTCGGCTCGTGGAACGACTTCCTCTGGCCCCTCATCGTCCTGTCCGACGAACAGAACTACACCCTCACCGTCGGCCTGAACCGGTTGCGCGGCACCTTCTACGACGATCCGCGCCTCATCGCCGCCGGGACCATCATCGCCCTCGTCCCCATCGTGGCGTTCTTCGCCGTCCTGCAGCGCCACTTCTTCCGCGGGCTGGAAGCCGGCGGCCTGAAAGGTTGAGATGCTGAGGTTTGGAGTCAACTACACACCGTCGAAAGACTGGTTCTACTCCTGGCTGGCCCCGGACCGCGCGGCCACCCGCCGCGACATGGAATCCCTGGCGGGCCTGGGCATCGACCACGTACGCATCCTGCCGCTGTGGCCCGTCGTGCAGCCGAACCGCACCCTGATCCGCCACCGAGCCCTGCGGGACATCCGCGAGGTGGTGGAAATCGCGGGCGAAGCCGGTCTCGACGCCAGCGTCGATGTCCTCCAGGGACATCTGTCCGGCTTCGACTTCGTGCCCAGCTGGCTGACGGACTGGCACCGGCGCAGCATGTTCAGCGACCCCGACGCCATCGCCGCCCAGGCCCGGCTGGTGGAGGCCTTCGACGAGCAGCTGCACGACGTGCCCACCTTCCTCGGGCTGACCCTGGGCAACGAGGTCAACCAGTTCACCTCGGCGGTGCACCCCACCCCGATGCCCGCCACGCCCCACCAGGTGACCGGCTGGCTCGACGCCCTGCACGGCACCGGGCCGCGCGACCCCCGCCACTTCAGGCTCAACGCCGAATACGACGCCGTCTGGTACGCCGACGGCCACGCCTTCGTCCCCGCACACTCCAGCCGCCACGGCCACATGAGCGTCGTCCACTCGTGGATCTTCAACGGCACGGCGCAGGGCTACGGCGCCATGTCCCACGAGAGCGTCCACCACGCCGCGTACCTCATCGAGCTGTCCCGCGCCTTCGCCACCGACCCCGCCCGCCCGGTGTGGCTCCAGGAGGTCGGCGCCCCGCTCAACCACCTCGCCGAGGACCAGGCGCCCGACTTCCTCGAACAGACGGTACGGGCGGCAGCCGACAGCGAGGCGCTGTGGGGCATCACTTGGTGGTGTTCACACGACGTGGACCGCCGCCTCGGAGACTTCCCGGACCTCGAACACAGCCTCGGCCTGATCGGCGCCGACGGCGTGGTGAAGCCGATCGGACACCGCTTCGCCGCACTCGCCGCGGAACTCCGGACACGGCCACGCCCCGCGCCCCGGCACGAGGCCGTGGTGGTCCCGGTCGACGGCCAGGATGTCCCCGTGTCCCGCGCCGAACTCTCCCCGGGCGGTGGGGTGTTCGAGACCTGGATGCGAGGTGCCCGCGCCGGAGTACGCCCCGCCCTCGTCGCATCGTCGTCCGCCGCCGACCCGGGCGCGCTGAGCGCCCGCGGCATCACCTCCCTCGTCCACGCCGAACCCACCGGCCGCACCTACTACACCTCGGTCAGCGACGCCGAGGTACTGAGCAGGACGCACACCCATGCCGAACACTGAACACGCACCCGCTCCCGCGCCCGTCGAACGCCTCCTCGCCGAGCTGACCCCACGGGAGAAGGTCGGCCAGCTCAACCAGCGCCTCTACGGCTGGCAGGCCGTCGAACGCGCCCCCCGGGGCGGCTTCCGGCTCACCCGCCCGGCCCGCGCCGAGATCGACCGCTGGGGCGGACTCGGGGCCCTGTACGGGCTGTTCCGCGCCGACGCCTGGTCGGGCCGCTCGTGGCAGGACGGCATCCGGCCCGAGGAGCGCGCCGAGGTCGCCGCGATGGTCCAGGAGGAAGTGGCGCGCGGCAGCCGCCACCGCATCGGAGTGCTCCTCTCGGAAGAGGCACCCCATGGCCACCAGGCCCTCGGCGGGACGCTGCTGCCCACGAACCTCGCCGTCGCCGCCGGATGGGACCCGGACCTGCTGACCGAGGCGGCCGCGGCCGTCGCCGCCGAACTGGCGGCGAGCGGCGTGCACATGGCGCTCGTCTCGGCGCTGGACCTGCTGCGCGACCCGCGCTGGGGGAGGGCGGAGGAGTGCTTCGGAGAAGACCCGCTGCTGGCCGCCGAACTCACCCGCGCCGTGGTGACCGGGATGCAGGGCGGCCACCAGGACGGGCGCGGCAGCGTCGCCGTCGTGCTCAAGCACCTGGCGGCCCAGGGCGAGGCGGTCGGCGGACGCAACGGCCAGTCCGCCGTCATCGGCCCCCGCGACCTGCGCGAACTCCATCTGCCGAGCGCCCGGGCGGCGGTCGAGGCGGGCGCGCTGGGCTTCATGGCCGCGTACAACGACATCGACGGCGTCCCCTGCTGCGCCAACCGCGAACTGCTCACCGGCTTCCTGCGCACCGAGTGCGGATTCGACGGCATCGTCATGGCGGACGGCCAGGCCGTGGACCGCCTGGCCACGATGACCGGAAGCCCGGAGGCCGCCGCAGTGGCCGCCCTGGAGGCCGGTGTGGACCTCTCCCTGTGGGACGAGTCCTTCACCCTGCTGGAATCCGCCATGTCCCAGGACACCCGGGTGGCCGAGCTGGTCGACGCGGCCTGCCGCCGGGTGCTCACCCTCAAACACCGCCTGGGCCTGCTGCCGGAAACGGCCCACGGCCGACCCGCACCCGGCCCGGACCGCCTCGTACCGGCCCTCCGTACGACGGACCAGCTGTCCCGGCGCCTCGCCCGGCAGTCCCTGGTCCTGCTGCACAACGCGGACCAGCTGCTGCCACTGCGCCCGCGGTCCCTCACCAAAGTGGTGCTCGCCGGGCCAGGCGCCCACGACGTCACCGCGCTGCTGGGCGACTATGTGCCACCCCTCCCCGAAGCGTCGGCCGTCTCCCTGGAACACGCGCTGCGCGAGGCCCTGCCCCACACCGAGATCGTGTGCCCGCCGGGCCCGCCCTCCCCGGCCGATCTGCGCGGCGCCGACGTCGTGATCCTCGCCCTCGGCGGGACCAGCCACCGCGCCTACGACGACACCTTCGCCGACAACGGGGCCGTCACGGGCCCCGCCGTGGTGGCCACCGCCGGAGAGGGCGTCGACCTCGCGGACGTGTCGCTGCCCGGAGGCCAGGACGATCTGGTCACCGCCGTACGCGCCCAGGCAGGCTGCCCCGTCGTGGCGGTGGTCATCGCGGGCAGACCCCATGTGCTCACCACCGTGACGGATCACACCGACGCCGTACTGTGGGCGGGCTACCCCGGCCCGCACGGCGCCGAAGCCATCACCGGCGCGCTCCTCGGCGGCCACGAACCGGTCGGCCTGCTGCCCTTCACCGCGCCCCGCCACGCCGCGGCCGTGCCCGTGCGGTACAACGACCGCCACCCGGCCGCCGACGTCTACCGGGACGCGCCGGACCCGGTGCTGTTCCCGTTCGGGTTCGGCCTGCGCTACGGGACGATCGCCTTCGACCACCTCACCGCCGACGTGTCCGGGCGATCCGTACGCGTCGAAGTCGGCCTCACCAACCCGGCCCCCGCCGAAGCCGAGGTCATCGTCCCCCTGTTCGGCCACCGCACCGGTGGGACGACACTGCCCCGGCGACGGGAACTCCTCGCCTTCCGCCGGGTCACCGTCCCGCCACGCGGCAGCGTCACCGTCGCCTGGGACCTGGCCGCCGCGCGCTGCTTCGCCGAGGGCGCCACCGCACGGGCCCGCACCGATCTGTATGTGAGCGATCTGAGCACCACGATCCGCCCGCCTCAGTGAAAGCTCAGCGAAAGCGAGGACATGGCATGCCACGAATACAGCGACGACAGAGACCATCGCGACGCCCCCGCACCAGAAGAGCCCGCACCGGCGTCCTGGCGGCGGCGCTGGCCCTGACCCTGGGCGCGGGCAGCGCCCTGGCGAGCGACACCCTCCCCTGGGAGGGGGAGAGCGCCGTCGGCGCCAACCAGCCCTACCAGCACGGCTACTCCTCCACCGACCTGCTGCGATGGAATCCGGCGGACGACACGAACGCCGAGCTGCTGCGCGCCAAGGTGCCCCTGCAGACCCGTATCGCGCCCAACGCCGCCACCCAGCGCACACCGTCGCTCCCCGCCGACACCCAGTCCCTGACCCTCGCGGGCGACTACGGCAACGCGTTCTTCGAAAGCCACCCGTACACCAACGAGTTCAGCCAGTACCTCTTCAACTACTGGCAGTACAGCGACGTGTACGCGTCCTGGCACGGCATGCCCACCGAGGGCGTACCCGTGGACTACTACGACCCCGACCTCGACTGGAAGGAGAAGTGGTTCGAGTTCGGCGCGGTCAACCTCCCCAACCCCGGCTACACCAACGCCGCCCACGCCAACGGCGTACGGTCCCTGGGCTGCGTCTTCTTCTCGCCGAACGACCGGGGCGACCAGGCGTACACCGAACTGCTCCAGCGGAAGGCCGATGGCAGCTTCCCCGCCGCCGCGAAGCTCATCGAGGTCGCCAAGTACTACGGCTTCGACGGCTACTTCATCAACCAGGAGGAGGCGGTGACCCCGGCCGACATACCCGCCTACAAGAAGTTCCTCCAGCAGCTGCGCGACGGCGGCCTGTATGTGCAGTGGTACGACTCCATCGACAACTCCACCGGCAGGATCTCGTACCAGAACGAGTTCAACGCGGTGAACGCCCCGTTCGTCCGGGACACCACTCAGGGCGACGTGTCCGACTCCATCTTCCTCAACTACTGGTGGAACAAGTCCAAGCTCACCAAGTCGAAGACGTACGCGAAGGGTCTGGGCCTCGATCCGCGCAAGAGTGTCTTCGCCGGGGTCGAGGCCGGGATGTACCAGTTCGACCAGCCGTACGACCTCGCCAACAACCTCGACACCGATGGCGCCCCCATGAACGCCATCGCCACGCTCGGCGCCGACTTCGTCTCCTCCGACTACGCGAATAAGACCGACGACAAGGCCCAGTCGGCCGTCTTCGACCGGGAACGCCGCTGGTGGACCGGCTCGTCCCAGGGCGCCACCACACCGGAGGGCACCTGGAAGGGCATGTCGAAGTACATCGCCGAGCGCTCCGTCATCAAGGGCTCCACCTTCGCCACGTCCTTCAACACCGGACACGGCCTGTCGGCCTGGAGCGACGGCAAGCTCTCCAACGACGCCGAGTGGGGCAACATCAACCTCCAGGACATCCCGCTGACCTGGCAGTGGTGGATCGACGCCGGGAAGTCGCCCCTCAAGGCCGACTTCGACTACGGCCCCGAGTACACGCCCGCCGACCGCTTCTCCTACCGGCCGATCGGCGCCTACAACGGGGGCAGCTCCCTGGCCCTCAGCGGCACCCTCGAAAGCGACAACACCGTACGCCTCTACAAGACCGACCTGAGTGTCACCTCGGCGTCCACCCTCGACCTCACCTACAACAAGCCCTCGGCGGACGACGACTCCCAGCTGCGGCTCGCGCTGGTGCTGGCCTCCGACCCGGGCGAGGTGGTGCAGGTGCCACTGTCCGGCTCCGGCAAGCACACCACCGGCTGGACCACCGCGTCCGCCGACCTGTCGAAGTACGCGGGCGAGCGCATCGCCTCCCTCGGCCTCGTCGTCGCCGCGGGCGCCCAGCCGATCAAGAACTACCAGGTCAACGTGGGCGCCCTGGCCCTGCACGACGGCGTCGACCGCACCCCGGCCATGCCGAAGCAACTGCGCATGGACCAGCTGCTGCCCGGCAGTGACGAGCTGTTCCTGTCGTGGCAGCGCGGCGACTACGACACGGTGCGCCGCTACGACGTCTACCTCGACGACACATACCTCGGCGGCATCTACGACGACGTGTTCTACGCCAAGCGCTTCACCGCCACCTCAGGGAAGGTCAAGCTCGTCGCGGTCGGCCCGGACGGCACCCGGAGCAAGCCCGCGACCGTGTCGTTCGACCTGTCCACCGCCCCGTCCGAGGTGACCGCCAAAGCGGCGGCGGACGGCACCCTGAAGGTGACATGGACCCCACGGCAGACCGGTCAGCCCGTCACCGTGAAGGTCCGGGGCCTCGACAGCTCCAAGCCGTACACCAAGGAGGTGACGGTACCGGGCGACCAGCCGGGCGCGACCCTGACCGGCGTACCCGTGAGCGGCGGTAAATTTCTCCTCACCGTGAAAACCGGCGACGGCACGGCCACCGGCGTGCGTGGCACATTCGCCGATGCCGATATCAGTTCCTATCCCGCGTCCGCCGTAAAAGTCACGGGAAACACTTTCGCTTTCTCCCGCCCCACCCTTTCCGACTGGCACACCCTCACCATCCTGGAGAACGGCCAGCCGAAATCGTTCGCCACGACCTACGGCTCGGGCAACAAGCCGTACATCGTCCGTGGCCGCACCACCCGCCCGGCGATGACGGTGACCATGTCCAGCCCCACCAGCAAGGTCGTCGCGGTCCTGGAGGACTACGCCGGAAACAAGGCGACGACGGTGCTGCGCGACAACTGACGGTCAGACCAGGTGCCCGATGGCGGGGACGATCGCCGCGGTCGCGAGGGCCATGGAGACGGTGTTGCCGATGAACGGATGGAAGTCGTCGGGCAGCGCCTTGGAGACCGGCCGCGCGATGACGGGGCAGAGCACCGCCCCGCCGACGGCACCGAGAATGAGCGCCGTGGCGCTGTCGCCGTAGGCCAAGACGGTGGCCGGCGCCACGGACACCACCGAGACGTAGGTGGGTGCCCATCCTCCGTCGCGGTAGAGGTGACGCCACAGGATGATGCCGATGGCCGAGGTGAGAGCCTGAGCGAGCATGATCCTGGGCAGCAGCCCGGTGCCGTAGGAGGCGAACGACGGGTTGAGCACGGTGGTGACGGTCGCACCGATGATCAGCCCGATGCTCGCCCACTCGTTGGCGTAGAACTGGGTTTCGGTGAAGTCGGTGATGATCCGGCGGATCATCCATCGGGTGTCACTCAGGAGGGTCGGTGCCGCCTTCTCGGCGGCGACCGTCTCCTCCTGGGACTCGGGCGCGGGCGCGGGGCGTGTCATCCAGGGCAGTGCCCGGCACAGCAGGAAGGCGAGCGCGGCACCGATGCTCATGGAGGCGGTGTTCGCCACGACCGGCGGGAGGGTGAGGGGCCCGGTGACATGGTCGATGAGAACCATGGCGAGCGGGGTCGTGAACGCACCGAGAATCGCGCCGGTGAACAGCCTCGTCCAGCCGCGGCCGTAGACCAGGACCACGGCGGTGGCGACACACACGAAGGGGACGAAGGTCGGTTGCCACCCGCTGTCGAGACTGCCGCCGAACAGGGCGTTGGACAGCACCAGGCTGAGGCCTGCCGCGCCGAGCATCCACGGCCACAGCCCGGTGCCGTAGGCGATGGGCTCCCCGGCCCACGGCTTCTTCGCCCGCAGCGCCCACCAGCCGACGGTGGCTCCCGCGAGCAGGCCGAGCGAGGCGACCCAGGACTTGTAGAACTGTGGTTCGCTGATGTCACCGAGGACCCACTGGAGCCGCGCGGCCGGTTCGCGGGTGACTGCCGAGAGCCAGTCCGGATAGTCCGGCAGGGCGTGATGCCCGGCCGGTACCCCGGCCAGGAGAGCAGCCAGGGCCATGAAGGCGCCCACGGTCAGCGCTCCGCCGAGCAGGAGCCCGGGCAGTGACAGTTCGGGTCGGTTCTCGTCCGGGTGTGTGGAGTCGGCCTGCGAGGGGTGGTGGGTCGGAGTCGTCATCGTGGTGCCCGCCTGAAGGGTGCGCTGGTGCTCAATTGCTGGTGCCCGGTGGCTCGGTGTCCGGTGTCCGGTGCTCGGTGACCTGGTGCTCGGTGACTCGGTGCTCAACGAGGGGGAATGCGCGGTCCGCTGTGACGTTGTCGGGTCAGCGAACCGCGGGAGTGCCGCCGGTGTAGCCGAGCAGCGGGTCGTAGAGGTCGGTGCGGCGGTCGCGGGGCAGGTCGTTGAGCTCGCTCCAGACGACTGCCGAGCGGGACGCGACGACGTCCATGTCGGCGTAGAGGATCTCTTCCTTCTCCGCGTCGGCGATGCCCGCGGTCGGCCAGCCGTTCACTCCGGTGATCAGCGAGCAGCCGAGGAACTTTCCGCCGCGTTCCTCACCGACGCGGTTCGCGGCGATGATCGGGACGCTGTTGACGTGCGAGGCGCCCATCGTGAGGTAGCTGGCCATGCAGTTGCCGGCCTCGTCGAACAGCGGCGGCGGCGTCCACACCCAGTTGTTCACCGAGCAGATGAGGTCGGCGCCCTGCGCGGTGAGGATCCGGGCCACTTCGGGGAACCAGATGTCCCAGCAGATGAGGAGCCCGATTCTGCCGATCCTGGTCTCGAAGACGGGGTAGGACGAGCCAGGGGTGAAGATCAGCTTTTCCCGGTTCCACAGATGCGACTTGCGGTACGTGCCGATGAAGCCCTCGGGGCCGATCAGGACGGCCGAGTCGTAGAGGTGGACACCGTCGCTCTCCGCGATGCCGGCCGCGATGTAGACATCGAGCCGGGCGGCGAGTTCTTTCCACTTCGCGCAGGTGGGGCCGTCCGGGACGGGCTCGGCGTGTGCGTAGGCCTCTTCCCGGGTGTCGAAGGAGTAGCCGGTGCCGGCCAGCTCGGGCAGCACGATCAGCCGGGCACCGTGGCCGGCGCACTCCTCGATCTGCTCGATGGTGGCCGCGACGTTGTCCGCCTTGTTCTCCAGTCCGACCCGCGGGTTGGACTGGACGGCGGCGACGCGGAGCGGGCTCACGGCCGGGTGGGTGGCCGAGCGGGTGGTTTCCGTCATGGAAGGACTCCTAGGGGTGGGGGTACTGCTTCCGACCGGTCGGGTTCGGTGGCGAACGCGGAGACGATCTGGTCGTGTGTGCGCCCGGACGCGATGAGTGCGGCGAGCAGGACCCGTGCCTGGCTGGGACGTAGGTGACCCGAGACGATGGCGCCCGCGGCGACCAGATCGACGCCACCGCCTCCGCCGCCGTACACGGGTGTGATGGCGCCGGCCGCCACGCGCGACGAGAGGGCGACGTGCACCCCGGCGCGTGTGCAGCGTGCGACCGCGGCGGCGATGTCCGCGTTCGCGTTTCCGTAGCCGGTCGCCTCCAGGACGATCCCTCGGGCGCCCCTGGCGAGAACCGCCTCAAGGGCGGCCGCGTCGCACCCAGGATAGATCGCGACGATGTCGACCCGGGTGCCGGAGATCGCCACCTCGGGTGGCAGTCCGGTCACGGCCCGCCGCAGCTGTGTGTGAAAGCGGACGCGGCCGTCGCGATTGACCGTGCCCACGGGACCGTGGTCGGCGTCGAGGAACGCGGACCGCGTGCTGTTGTGCACCTTGCGGGTCCCTCGTGCCGAGTGCAGTACGCCGGCGAAACAGACCAGGACTCCGAGATCACGAGCCTGTGGGGACGCCGCGGTGGCGATCGCGTCGGCAAGGTTGCGCGGGCCGTCGGCCGCCCGGTCGTCGTGGCTCAACTGGGCCCCGGTGAACACGACCGGCCGGGGGTCCCCGTGGCAGAGGTCGACCAGCATCGCCGACTCCTCCAGCGTGTCGGTGCCGTGTGTCACCACCACACCGCAGGTGTCGATGTCGCTCAGTGCCCCCTTCACCAGGCGGTTGATCTCGTCCATCTGCTCGAAGCCGATGGCGTAGCTGTTCTGGTTCATCGCCTCGACGACCCGCACCGGCACGCTCCGTCCGGCGGTGAGACCGGATACCAGGGTGGCGCCGGAGACGCTCGCGACCTTGGCGCCGTCCTCGTCCGAGGTACTGGCGATGGTTCCGCCCGTGGTGATGACGACTACGGTCCGCACAGTTGCCCAATCGTTTGCGCCAATCGATTGTGCTAATCTAGCCGGGGTCATTTGGGGTGGCAAGGGGTCGGTTGCAGATCTCTCCGGCGGTCGTGTCCGGAGGGGGAGGGGGATACGTGTCCGGACCAGCCAGAGAAGATCTTCCCCATCTGGACAAGGCCGGGCGGCCGACTCTGGCGACCGTCGCCGCCCTTGCGGGTGTCCACACATCGACGGCCTCGCGCGCGCTCTCCAGCTCACTGTCGAGCGGTGTTCGCGTCGGATCCGCCGACACGGTCGAACGCATTCGCCGGATCGCCGGGGAGCTGGGGTTCTCCCGCAACCTCCACGCGGCCGGGCTGCGGACGCAGCGCACCTCGCTTGCCGGTGTGCTCGTGCCGCGCCTCACCGACCTCGTGCTCGCGACGATCTACGAAGGCATCGACGAAGAGGCGCGCCGCCGCGAGTACCAGACGTTCGTGGCGAACACCAACGACGACGAGGCGGAACGCGCCTCCAAGCTCGACATGCTGCTGGCCCGCCACGTCGACGGGATCGTGCTCGGCGACGCGCGTATCGAAGACGACGAGATCATCGCGCAGCTCCAGGCGCGCCGCGTGCCGTTCGTCCTGGTCAGCAGGTGGTCTCAGGATCACCCGAGCGTGACCTGCGACGACTACGCGGGTGGCCGTCTGGCGGCGCGGCACCTCCTGGAGCTGGGCCACCGCAGGGTCGCGGTCATCGCGGGTGAGCAGTACGCCAGCACCGCGCTCGACCGCGTCCGCGGATTCGCCGACGCCTATGGCGAAGCCGGCCACCCCTTGGTTCCCGAACTCGTCGTCCCGTCCCGGTTCGACGTCGCCGGAGGGCACCGCGCGTGCCGGCAGATCCTCGACGCGCCCGGCGAGATGCCTACGGGCATCTTCGCGGTCAACGACTTCGCCGCGATCGGCGCGCTCGGAACGCTCCGCGCGGCGGGCATGACCGCCGGCAGGGACATCGCGGTGATCGGATACAACGACGTCTCGCTGGCCGGTGAACTGCCCTTGCCGTTGAGTTCGGTCAAATCCCCCCTGCGCGAGATGGGAGCGGAGGCGATGAGTCTTCTGCTCACAGGAATCGGTGGCGGGGAAATGGCGTCAAAGGCTCTCGAGCCCAGCTTGATGGTCCGGGAAAGCACGGTGGGGGCCGGTGCGGCCGGCTGATTCCGGGTAGGCGCAAAAGACGGTCGTCAGGAATGCGCCAAGGCGATACTGTTTCCGAACTCCTGTGCGCATCGGCGTGACGGTCTCTATTCGCTGCCCAGTTCGATGAACTGGGTGGTCCGGCGGGTTAACTCGCCCGGCGCACCCGCGATTGCGTTCCCTCTTCCCCTTCCGTCTCGTGCGGATCATGGGCCCCTCACCTGTAAAAGCCGGCAAGCTTGCAATTCCGCCAACCGCGTGTTCGATATTTTTAGGACTTTGCCAACGCATTGCCTGTTTGGGGAATCGAGAAATCGTTTCTTCATATCTACGATCGCAAGCTATGACCGACACTCCACGCGGCAACTCCGCAGCCCGTGCGCGCTGGCAAACGTGTCTCAAGCTCGCCCGCGAGCTTCTTCTCATCGGGCCGGACGACAAGGACCTCAAGCTCAGCTATCTCGACACGCTGATCGATACGGGCGGCCTCGGACCGACCCCGCACCCCCGTAAGAAGATCCTCATCATCGGCGCCGGTATCACCGGCCTCGTCGCCGGACGTCTGCTCAAGGACGCGGGGCACGACGTCACCATCCTGGAAGCCAACGCCAGCCGTGTCGGCGGACGCGTCAAGACCTTCCGCGCCACCAAGCATCATCAGCCCTTCGACGACTCCGCCCAGTACGCCGAGGCCGGGGCCATGCGGCTGCCCGACTTCCACCCGCTCGTCCTCGCCCTCGTCGACAAACTCGGGCTCACCCGCCGCCAGTTCTACAACGTGGACATCGACCCCTCCACCGGCAGCGGCCCCGGCGTCAGGGTGCCCCCGGTCACGTACACCTCCTTCACCGGCCGGACCTGGACCCACGGCGAGGACAGCCCCGGCTTCCGGGAGCCCGACAAGCGCGGCAACTCCTGGATCCGCGCCAACCGGGTGCAGGTGCGGCGTTCCGACTACGCCACCGCCCCCGAGCGGATCAACGAGGGCTTCCACCTCACCGACGACGAGGTCCGCGCCCCTGTCGTGCGGATGGTGGACGACGCGCTGGAGATCGTCCGCGACTACTACTCCGACGTGGTCGACGGGCGGCGCGTCAACAAGCCGTTCGACGAGTGGGTCGAGGGCTGGGCCCGGGTCATCCGTGACTTCGACGGCTACTCCATGGGCGGCTTCCTGCGGGAGCGCGGCGGGCTCAGCGACGAGGCGATCGAGGCCGTCGGCACGCTGGAGAACATGTCCTCGCGTCTGCACCTCTCCTTCTTCCACAGCTTCCTGAGCCGCAGCGACATCAACCCCGGTGTGCGCTACTGGGAGATAGAGGGCGGTAGTTGGCGCCTGCCCCACGCCCTCCACCAGGGCCTGCGCGACGAGGTGAAGCTCGGCCACCGCATGATCCGCCTCGAATACCACGACCCCAGCCGCGACACCGCCCCCGAGGGCGCCTGCGCCGTCGGACCCGACGGATGGGGCGTGGCCGTGCACACCGTCCCCGAGGACGACCCGCAGGCCGCGCCGCGCCAGTGGACCGCGGACCTGGCGATCGTCACCATCCCGTTCTCCGCGCTGCGCTTCGTGGAGATCGTCCCCTCGATGTCGTACAAGAAGCGCCGCGCCATCATCGAGACCCACTACGACCAGGCCACCAAGGTGCTGCTGGAGTTCAGCCGCCGGTGGTGGGAGTTCACCGAGGACGACTGGCGCAACGAGCTGGAGAGCATCGCACCCGGTCTCTACGACTACTACCAGACGAGCGGCGAGCAGGACGCCGAAGCCGCCCCCGCCCCCGCGTTCGCCGAAGCGGGCGTCACCGGCCTGCTCGGTGCCGCGGTCAAGGACAGCAGCGTCACCGAGGACATGCGGAAGCTGGGCAGCACCATGCCCCTGCGCGGCCCCGCCGTCCGCCCCGCCTCAAACTGCTTCGGCGGGGGCTCCGCCACCGACAACCCCAACCGGTTCATGTACTACCCCTCCCACCAGGTCGAGGGCAGCACCGGTGGCGTGGTGCTCGCCTCGTACTCCTGGTCCGACGACGCCGCGCGCTGGGACTCCATGCGCCCCGACGAGCGCTACGTCTACGCCCTGCGCAACCTCCAGGCCCTGCACGGCCGCCGCATCGAGGTGTTCTTCACCGGCCGGGGCGCCACCAAGAGCTGGGCCCGCGATCCGTACGCGTTCGGCGAGGCCGCCATCTACACCCCGCACCAGATGACCAGCTTCCACCTGGACGTCTCCCGCCCCGAGGGCCCCGTCCACTTCGCCGGAGAGCACACCTCACTCAAACACGCCTGGATCGAGGGCGCTCTGGAGAGCGCCATCCGCGCCGCCACCGCCGTCCACCAGGCCCCGCAGCTCACGACCCCGGGGCCGAACGCGGGGGGCCGCTCATGACGGCGTTCACGCCCGAGTGCACGGTCGCCCGCTATCTGGCCGGCCGCCTGGCCGAGCTGGGCATCACCCATCTGTTCGGCGTCCCCGGCAACCACCTGGGCCCGTTCCTCACCACCCTGCGGGCCGAGGGCGACATCGAGTGGGTCGGCACGCCCACCGAGGGCGGCGCGGGCCAGGCCGCCGACGCGTACGCCCGTATCCACGGCATCGGCGCGGCCGCGGTCACCTACAGTGTGGGCGCGTTCAACCTGCTCAACGCCTGCGGCGGTGCCTACGTCGAGCACGTCCCGCTCATCGCCATCAACGCCTGCCCGCCGTACGAGCAGTGGCAGAACTACCGCGCCGTCGGCCTGCTCACCTCCCATATGAGCCCCCGCCGGGAGAGCAACCTGGACGTCTACCGGCAGGTCACCGTGGAGGCGCAGGTCATCTCCAACCCGGGCCTCGCCCCCGGCCAGATCGACGCCGCGCTCACCGCCTGCCTGTCCGAGCGCAGGCCCGTCTATCTGGAGGTCATGGAGGACCTGTGGGACGAGCCCTGTGCCGTCGCCGAGCAGCCCCTCCTCCGCCGTGAGCGGCCGTTCAGTACGCGCAACCAGGCCATGCTGGACAACGCGGTGGACGCCATCCTCACCCTGATCGAGGACCACCCCGGCCCGGACGGCAGGCCCCGCCCGATCGTGTGGGCGGGCGAGGAGATCGACCGGTTCCGCCTCGGCGACCAGCTCACCGACCTGACGGAAGCCACCGGAGTGCCGTTCTGCACCACCGTGGGTGCCAAGGCTGTCGTCGACGAGGAACTGCGGGAGTTCCACGGCGTCTACAACGGCCCGGCCAGCCACCCGGATGTGCACTGGATCTTCAAGGACTGGGCCACGTGCCGGATCGGCCTCGGCGCCTGGTCCACGTCGAAGAACCTCGGCGGGGACCAGTACGTCGGTACCGACTGGGTGATGGCCGCGCAGGGCGGCGTCAGCGTCGGCACCCGGTACTTCCCCGACGTCCAGCTGGAGCGGCTGCTGCCCGCCCTCCAGGACGCGCTGGTGAAGCGCTTCGGGTCGGGAGGCCTGGCCGCCGACTACTACGCCGAGGCCCACGCCCACCTCGGCGCCACCGCCGACCGCCCCGCCAGCCTGGGAAGCCACCGCGCCACCCTCCGCACCCGCGGCTCGCACTCCCGGTCCGCCGAACGGCTCACCTACGACGGCGTGTTCGACCGGATCAACCACTTCCTGGGCGAGGAGAGCCCAGGGGACTGGACGGTCGTCTCCGACGCCGCGTTCTCCCTCATCGGCTCGATGAACCTGAGCCTGCCAGCGGGCGGGTTCCTGTCGCAGATCAGCTGGCTGTCCATCGGTTGGTCCGTCGGCGCGGCCACCGGCGCCGCGCTCGCCCCCGAGCGCGAGCACGCCCGCCCGATGGTGTTCGTCGGCGACGGCGCCTTCCAGGAGACCTGCCAGGAGATCTCCACCCACACCAGGCTCGGGCTGCGGTCGGTGGTGTTCGTCATGGACAACGGACACTTCTACGGCATCGAGCAGATGCTGGTGCACCCGTCCTACTACGCCGACCGGGACTCCGGCGCGGGGGACGACGCGCCGGAGGCGGACTTCTACAACGTCCTCCACCCGTGGCACTACGACCGCCTCGCGGAGGTCTTCTCCGGCAAGAAGACCCCGGTGAACGGGATCAGCATCGCGCACACCTCCGAGCTGGACGAGCTGCTGACCCGCCTCGCCGACCCCACCGACCCGCTCAACGCGGGGCCACTGCTGGTCCGCGTCCGCCTGCACCGGCACGACTACCCGCGGGCGATGGCCTACAAGGTGCAAGAGAAAAGGGGTTAGGAATATGTCCGAGTTCATCAACGTGATGATCGCGTTCGACGCGTACACGATCGCCCATCGCTACACGAGCGCGTCGAGGAATCCCGACGCGCCGACCCAGGTCGACCACAGCCTGATCTATATGACGACGCGTCAGGACCGCGTCGTCGGCACCTCGGGAGCCGAACTGAACTTCCGGGCCAATCCGAGGGACATCATCAGGTGGCGCGAGACGACGCTCTCGCTCAACAGCGAATACAGCGCCCTGCTGTACCGGTACGTGAGCAGCGATCCGCTGATCAGCACGCCACGGATCGTGGTGGGCGACGGCACCTATCCGATGCCGAAGGAGGGGTCCGACGGCAGGCCGGAATTCGTCACGCAGGACTACGAGGACCACTACTGGGAGGCGGACGTCCGCAAGACCGGCCGGGTCACGTACCGCTTCTACTTCCAGGTCCTGGACGGCGACCTGAAGCCAGTGGGCTACTTCCAGTGGGACCCGTTCATCACCATCGACAAACGCTCCTGACGACCCTCGCCGCGGTGGGGTAACACCCTCCCCGGCACACCACGTGGACGGCGCGCATGCCCGCGCCGTCCACCCCGTCGTTCCTGGGGTCCGTGGGCGTCAGCGGATCCAGATGGCCCGCCCCAGCACGGCGATTTCGCCTCCATCGGACTCGCCGTCGGGCGGGATCACATCGATGACCGGCCCGGAGCAGTCGTTGTTCATGTAGGCGAGCGCGTATTCGTTGGTTTGGTTGTACACGTGGAATCGGTTGTCCTCCAGCGGCACGGAAATGCAGCCGCTGGGGTTGACGGTGCGCCAGGTGCTGTTGAAGAGGTCGCCGTGAGCGGCGGAGGCCGATGGTGCCATGCCGAGGACGAGGGCTCCCGCGGCGGCCAGAATCCCTGCCGTGGTGGTGAGGCGGCGCATCATGCCGGACTCCTTCCCGGAGTGCTGCGGTCGGTGTGGATATCCAGACCGACTGACCACCTACCTGGATACCGATCCCCACAGGAATTTCGGTGGAGCCCCGGTGGTGGGCGCCAGGAGCCGGTCGATTCGGTCCGCCCTCTAGACAGGACTGGACATGTATGGCTAGCTTCCGGACATGACTGAACAGGTCCGCAAGCACCAGCGCGTCGCCCGCGTCCTGGCCCGTGAGATCCACAGCGGTGCCCTGGAGCCGGGCAGCAGGCTGCCCGGCGAACACGCGCTCACCCGGCGCTTCGCGGTCAGCCGGACCACCGTCCGCCAGGCGCTGGACGAGCTGAGCAAGCAGGGGCTGATCTCCACCCACGCCGGAGTCGGCTCGTTCGTCACCTTCGACGGAGCCCTGCTGGACAACCGGCTGGGCTGGACCAGGGCCCTGGCCGACCAGGACGTCCGGATCACCACCGAAGTGCTGCGCCTCGAAGCGGTACGAGACGAAGCGCTGGCCGGGGAGCTGGAGACCGACGGTGGCCGCTTCCTGGCCCTGGACCGCCTGCGCGTCCTGCCCGGGAACACCCCCGTATCGCTGGAGCGCAGCAGGGTCCCGCTGACCCCCGCCCTCGCCGAGGTGCCGCTGCGCGGTCTGGTGGACGGTTCGCTGACCAGGACCCTGGCCGAGGTGGGCATCCGCGCCACGTACGGGGACGAGTGGGCGTCGATCACCAGGCTGGACGCGGACGAGGCGGCCCTGCTGCGCCGTGGCGAGGGGGAGGTGTTCCTCCGTACGCGCCGGGTCAGCCGAGGAGCGGACGGCCGCGTCGTCGAGCACGTGACCAGCCTGCTGGACCCAGCCCGCTTCGAACTCCACCTCGGCTTCGGCGAGCCGCCCGGATGAGCCGCCGCCCCCGCACCGAACACCCCCGTACCGGACCGCACCGACAGGAACCCTCGATGAACGACCAGCACGACCGCGCCCTCGGAGCCCTGTACGGCCTGGCGATGGGCGACGCGCTCGGCATGCCGACCCAGATCATGTCCCGGCGGTCGATCGTCACCCGGTTCGGCTCCGTCACCGGGTTCGAACCGGGCCCGGCCGACAATCCGGTGAGCGCCGGAATGCCCGCTGGATCGGTCACCGACGACACCGACCAGGCCGTCATCGTCGGCCGCCTGCTGGTCGACGGGGGCGGGCGCATCGATCCGACGCGGCTCGCCCAGGAGCTGCTGGAGTGGGAGCGCGCCATGAAGGCCAAGGGCTCCTTCGATCTGCTGGGCCCGTCCACCAAGGCCGCCCTGGAAGCCGTGTCCCGTGGCACACCGCCCGAGGAGGCGGGGAAGTCCGGCGCCACCAACGGAGCCGCCATGCGGATCACCCCGGTCGGCGTGGCCTTCCCCGACACACCGCTGGAGCCCTTCATCGACCAGGTCGCCGCGGCGTGCCAGGTCACCCATGACACCACCCTCGGCATCGCCTCCGCCGCCGCCGTGGCCGCGGCGGTGAGCCGGGGGATCGGCGGCGGTGGCCTGGAGGACGCCATCGCCGCGGCCATCACGGCCGCGACCGCCGGTGCCGAGCGCGGCCACTGGGTCTACGGGGCCGCCATCGCGGCCCGTATCGAATGGGCCGTGGAGCTGGTCCGGGGGCTGCCCGAGCAGCAAGCCCTGGACCGTATCAGCGACCTCGTGGGCACCAGCGTCGCCAGCCAGGAGTCGGTTCCCGCGGCCTTCGCCGTCCTGGCCCTGGCCGACGGCGAACCGTGGCGCGCCTGCCTGCTGGCCGCCAACCTCGGCGGCGACTGCGACACCATCGGCGCCATCGCCGGGGCCGTCGCCGGATCCCTCAGCGGCGCCTGCGGCCTCCCGGCCGACGCGCTCACCACTCTCCGCTCCGTCAACGGCCTCGACCTGGCGCCGCTGGCCACCTCCCTCCTCGCACTGCGGGCCGCCGCGACCGGGTGACTGCTCTCCCCGAACAGAAAGACAGGTACGACCATGGCCGGATCAGACAACGACCGCGTCGGCGCGGTGGAGACACGTGGCATCGAGCCCGTGCCCGACGCCGAACGCCATGGCCACCCGGGGCAGATGTTCTGGACCTGGTTCGCGGCCAACATCAGCATCCTGGGTCTGCCGCTCGGCGCGGCGCTGGTCAGCTTCCGAGGCCTGAACATCTGGCAGGCGGCCATCGTGGCCGTGCTCGGCTCCTTCGGCTCGTTCGCCCTGGTGGGCGCCCTCAGCATCGCCGGAAAGCGCGGTGGCGCACCCGCGCTCACCCTGTCCCGGGCGGTGTTCGGGGTCCGGGGCAACGCGGGCCCCACGCTGGTCACCTGGCTGAGCAGGCTCGGCTGGGAGACGATCAACACGACCACGGCCGCCTTCGCCCTGCTGGCGCTGCTCGACGTCGCCTTCGGCGTGCGGAAGAACACCGTGCTCACCGTGGTCTGCCTGCTGGTCTTCATCGGCTGCACCCTGCTGATCAGCGGCCTCGGACACGCCACCATCATGTGGATCAACAAGTGGGCCACCTACGCCTTCGGCCTGCTCAACCTGGTCGTCATCGCCTTTCTCGTGGTCACCGTGGACTGGCACAAGGTCTTCCAGGCCCCGGCCGCCCCGGTGGGCGCCATGGTCGTGGGCACCGGCATGATCGCCGCCGGAACGGGCATCGGCTGGGCCAACGCCGGTGCGGATTACGCCCGTTACCTGCCCCGCCGGATCCCCGGCGGCAAACTCGTGGCGGCCTCGGCGTTCGGCGCGGGCATTCCCCTGGTCGTCCTCATCTCCCTCGGCTCGCTGCTCGCGGCGGGACAGCCGGATCTCGCCTCCGCGGCCGACCCGGTCTCGGCGATCAACGCGATGCTGCCCCGGTGGATGGCCATCCCGTACCTGGTCGCCGCCTTCGGCGGGCTGCTGCTCTCCAACCACCTGTCCGTGTACTCGGCCGGGCTCACCATGATCACCCTGGGGATACGGGTCCGGCGCACCCTGGCCGTCGCCCTGGACGTGGTGGTCACCTTCGTCGGCGGCATCTACTTCATCCTGATCGCCAAGGACTTCTACGGTCCGTTCATCACGTTCCTCACCCTCCTCGCCGTGCCGATCACCGCATGGGTGGGCGTCTTCGCCGTCGACCTGCTCCTGAGGCGGTCGTACGACACCGACGCCCTGATGAACACCGGCCGCACCAGCCGCTACTGGTACCGGGGCGGCTACTCCTGGCCCGCGACCAGCGCATGGGCGGTGGCCATCGTGGTGGGGCTGTGCTTCACCGAAGCGGGCACCGGCGCCACCGACATCTGGTTCTCCGGACCGCTCTCGGACAGCTGGATCGGCGTCAACGGACTGGGATGGGTGGCGACCCTCACCCTCGCCGCCGCCGTCTACGCCCTGCTGCGGCGCCTGGACGGCACGGACCGCGGCGACGACACTTCCGCGCAGCACACCACGCCGCTCGCGCCGACCGCACAGGAGCACGCGTGAGTGGCAGGCTCGTACTCCTCGGCAACGCCATCGTCGACCTGGTGATGCGGGTGCCGGAGGTGCCCGAGCGCGGTGGCGACACCGTGTCCACGGACACCACCTTCACCACGGGCGGTGGCTTCAACGTCCTCGTGGCCGCACACCGCCTGGGTCTGCCCGCCCTCTACGCCGGAGCCCACGGCACGGGCCCGTTCGCGGACCGGGTGCGCGCCGACCTCGCACACGAGGGCATCGAGGTGCTGCTGCCGCCCCTGGCGGACACGGACACCGGATTCTGCGTCGCCTTCGTCGACGACGGTGGCGAGCGCACCTTCGCCACCAGCCCCGGAGCGGAGGCCAGGCTGACCGAGGCCGACGCGGCCACGGTGCTCGCCGCGCTGCGCCCCGGCGACCTGGTGCAGGTGTCCGGGTACGGGCTCGCCTACCCGGTGAACGGCCCGGTCCTGGCCTCGCTCATCACCCGGCTGCCCGACGACGTCCGCGTCTTCCTCGACCCGGGGCCACTGGTCGCCGACATTCCCCCGGACGTGCTGGAACCCGTCCTGGCGCGGTGCGACTGGATCACCTGCAACCAGCGTGAGGGACGGCTGCTGACCGGCCTGGACGACGCCCCGCCGATCGCGGCCGCGCTCGCCGCGCGGCTGGGCCCGGACACCGGGGTGATCGTACGGGCCGACGCCGCCGGATGCCGTCTCGTACCGCCCGGCGGCGAGGCCGTACACCTTCCCGGCCGCCGGGTGACCGCCGTCGACAGCAATGGCGCGGGCGACGCCCACACCGGCGCCTTCCTCGCCCTCCTCGCCAGCGGGCTGCCCCCGGTCGAGGCGGCGCGGGGTGCCAACGCGGCGGCCGCCTTCGCCGTCACCCGGCACGGCCCGGCCACCGGGCCGACCCGCGGCGAACTCCGCGGCTTCCTCGACGGCGACCCGCCGTCAGGAGCGGAGGGCGGCGGCCCGGTCCCGTAGTTCGCGCAGCGCCAGCCTCAGCAGCGGGTGGCGCTCGCTGCCGCGCCGGACGGCTGTGAACACCCGCCGCGTGGGGCGGTGGCCGCGCACGGGGCGCGTGGCGGCGCCGCCGAAGGCGATGCCGTGGAGCGCCGAGCGGGGCACCAGCGCCACACCCGCCCCCGCGGCGACGAGGGCGCACACCGCCCGGGAGTCATCGGCGAGGCATTCCACCCGAGGCTGGAAACGGGCGTCCTCGCAGGCGCGCAGGACGACGTCGTGCACCGGGTTGCCGGGCCAGGGAGTGACCCACGGATCGTCGCTCAGGTCGGCCAGGTCGACCTCCGGGACGTCGGTCAGCCGATGGCCGGACGGCAGCACGACATCGAACGGCTCCGCGTACAACGGCTCGCGCAGCAGCTGCTCGCTGTTCTGGCCGGGGATGTCCCGGTGCTCCACCGACAGGGCGATATCGACCGCACCGTCGATGAGGAGCCGTTGGCTCGCATGGCCTTCGGCGTCCTTCACCCGGACCCGCACCTGCGGAGCGTCCTCCCGCAGCGTCGCCACCGCCGGGGCCACCACTTCGGTGATCGCGCTGGCGAACGCGGCGATGGTCACTTCACCGGCCAGGCCCTCCGAGCACGCGGCCATCTCGGCCTCCGCCTGCTCCAGCTGCGCGGCGATCTTCGTCGCGTGTGCGGCCAGCACGGTGCCGGTGGGAGTCAGCCGGACGGTGCGCCCGCGCCGTTCCAGCAGGCCGTGGCCGACCTCCGTCTCAAGCGCGGCGAGCTGCTGCGATGCCGCGGACGGGGACATGTAGAGCGCCTGGGCGGCGGCGGTGACGGTGCCATGTTCGGCCAGCGCCCGCAGCACCCGGAGCCTGCGTGGATCGATCACATGACGGAGTAGACCAGAAGCGTGTCCATGAAGCAAAGCTTCATAAGCAACCGGGGAAATTGCCGATGGACCTCACAGCGACGGCACCGCAGAGTGGTCCTTCATGAGGGCCGCGGTGGCCCTCGCCTGGTACGTCCCCCTCGATACCGATCATCGGCCCGTCGTCGGCGAAATGCGCTGACATGCCCGCGTCATGTCCCGTCCCGCATGCTCACGCCCCACCCCCCACGAAGGAAACCTCTGTGTCCATCACCGCGGACCATCGCCGCGAGCACGATCTCCTCGGCGACCGGGACGTCCCCGCCGACGCGTACTGGGGCATCCACACCCTGCGCGCCCGGGAGAACTTCCCCATCACCGGTACGGCGATCTCCGCGTACCCGCACCTGATCAACGCGCTCGCGGCGGTCAAGGAGGCCACCGCCCGCGCCAATGAGGACCTCGGACTCCTGGCCCCGGAGAAGGCCGCGGCCATCGTCGCCGCCTGCCAGGAGATCCGGAACGGCCGACTGCACGATCAGTTCACCGTGGACGTGATCCAGGGTGGCGCCGGTACCTCGACGAACATGAACGCCAACGAGGTCATCGCCAACCGGGCCCTAGAGATCCTCGGCCACGAGAAGGGCGAGTACGGCGTCCTCCACCCCAACGAACACGTCAACCTCAGCCAGTCCACCAACGACGTCTACCCGACGGCCCTCAAGGTCGCCACCGTCATCGCCGTCCATGAACTGCTCGACGCCATGGGTGTGTTGCGGGAGGCGTTCGCCGCCAAGGCCGAGGAGTTCCGCGACATCCTGAAGATGGGCCGCACCCAGCTCCAGGACGCGGTGCCGATGACGCTCGGCCAGGAGTTCTC
>NZ_JBHWJI010000008.1:204622-214638 GCF_042731515.1 Streptomyces sp. NPDC059850 | reverse complement strand
CCGCCGCCTCCGGCGACGCCCTCGCCTCCCCGATGCAGGGCACCATCGTCAAGGTCGCCGTCGCCGAGGGCGACACCGTGGCCGAGGGCGACCTCGTCGTCGTCCTGGAGGCCATGAAGATGGAACAGCCCCTCAACGCCCACCGCGCCGGGATCATCAAGAACCTGAACGCGGACACGGGCGCCTCGGTCAGCTCCGGCGCCGTCATCTGCGAGATCAAGGACTGACGCCGCACCCCTCATCGGCAGGCCCCGCCCCGCCAGCGGTCAGCGGGGGAGGGGCCTGCCGATGTTCAGGCCGCTCATCCTTGGCGCCTAGCCCTTGAGCGTGCGCTCCAGGAAGCCCAGCACCGTGTCCGCGTACACATCCGGCTGGGTCTTGATGCCCTGCAGATGGTCGGTGTCCGGCAGGGTGTGCACCTCGGCCAGCGGATAGCGCTCGCCCAGCGCCTGTACCCCCGAGGCCGGGATCATCGTGTCGCGCTCACCGGCCAGGAAGAGCATCGGCGTCCGCTCGTACGCCCCCTCCGCCTTCGGCGGCCACTGCACCCGCAGCATCGCCAGGGCCGACGACGCGGCGACCACCTCCAGGGCCTTCCGGGAGGGCCCGGTGCGCAGCGGGCCGGGGATGGGCAGCCCGTCGGCCGCGACGAAGTTGCGGAACAGGGGGGAGAGTTCGAGCGCCGGGCCGCTGTCGCAGATCACCGCGTCGACCGGGCAGTCCGCCGCCCGCCCCAGCAGGTAGAAGGAGGGGAAGGCGGAGATGGAGAAGCCGAAGACGGCGAAGCGGGCCGCCGCGTACTCGTCCATCGCGCGCAGATGCTTGATGACGGCCACCACATCGTCGGTGTGACGGTCGCTCATGCCCCAGCACGCCGGGTCCGAGACGCTCTTGCCGTGGTTGCGGTGGTCGAACATGGCGACCGTGTAGCCCGCCTCGTTCAGCAGCCGCGCCTGGGCCAGGCTCGCCGACTTGCTCAGCCCCAGCCCGTGGCCGAGCACCACCACCCGCGCCGTGTCGCCCGGGCAGAGCCACACATGCAGCCCGCGCGGCTTCCCGTTCAGCGGCACCTGGACGTCGGTGCTGGTCAGGCCCAGATCCTCGGGCTTCTTGTGATGCGGCCGCCGGGGCGGGTGATAGATGAAGTACGAGAGGAAGGCACCGTAGAGCGGAGCCACCGGGAGAGTCGCCGCGGAGGCCGCCTTCGTCAGGAATCCCGTCGCCATTACGCAAACCCCCATCACTGATCGTGCCCGGTCGTGCGCGATCGTAGTGGTGTCACCCGGTGCCCGGGCCAGCCGTGAGGTGAACGTGTCCGAAGTCACCGGGCGTTCCCGTGCCGCAACGTCGCGTCGCGGCACGGGCGTTGCGGGCGCGGCGGGTGGGTACCGTCGTCGGTGGACGGACGCCGGACGGCGGACACGGATGAACTCCAACGGAGGTAACGGAACAGTGCCGCTCATACGCCCGGCCGATGATCCCGCTGTTGACGCTTCCTGGGGGCCGCTCGCCGCCCCGCCCCGCCCCGGGGACCGCCCCGGCCCCGGCGAGGTCGCCGTATGGCTGCTGCACATCCCGCCGTACACCTCCTTCGCCGCCGAGGTCGCGGACCGGACGCTGGACGCGGGCGAGCGCGAGCGCGCCGCGGGGATGCGGCACGCGACGGCACGCGAGCGCTATCTCACCTCGCATGTGGGGCTGCGGACCCTGCTCGGCGGCTATCTGGGGAGGGACCCGGCGGACGTCGAGTTCACCCGCGAGACCTGCGGCATGCCGGACTGCGCCAAACCGCACGGCCGCCCCGCCCTCGCGGGCGACACCACCCTCGCCTTCTCGCTCTCCCACGCCGGGGACGCCGCGCTGTGCGCGGTGTCGGGCGGCGCGCCCGTCGGCGCCGACATCGAGGAGCGGAACCCCCGGCGCTCCGGCGACCGCCTCGACGGACTGATCGGCCAGCTGCACCCCGGCGAGCGCGCGGCGATCGCCGCGCTGCCGGACGAGGAGGAGCGGGAGCGGGCGTTCATTAGCTGCTGGGTACGTAAGGAGGCGTACCTGAAGGGCATCGGGACCGGGCTGCCGGGCGGGCTGCGAACCCATTACGTCGGCCTCGCGGAGGAGTTCGGCGCCCACGCCGATGTGTCCACTCCACCGGGCTGGGCCTTCGCCGACCTGCCCGCCCCGCCCGGCTACCACGCCGCCGTCGCCGTCCGCGCCGAGGCCGCCCCGGCCGTGACCTTCGCCGGTCTACGGCTCGGGTGAACGGGTCAGGTACCTTCGGACATATGTCGCATCGTGACGAGGTGGAACTCTCCGCAGGCACCATCGAGTACGAGGACACCGGGGGTGAGGGGCCGGTCGCCGTGCTGCTGCACGGCGTCGCCATGGACGGCTCGCTGTGGCGCGAGGTGGTCGCCGCGCTCCGCCCCGGCGTCCGCTGCGTCGTCCCCACCCTGCCGCTGGGCGGCCACCGCCGCCCCATGCGGCCCGACGCCGATCTGTCCGTCCTCGGCGTGGCCCGGCTGGTCGCCGAATTCCTGGAGCGGCTCGACCTCACGGACGTCACCCTCGCGATGAACGACTGGGGCGGCGCCCAGGCCCTCGTCGCCGACGGCCGCGACGAGCGGATCGGGCGGCTGATCATCACCTCGTGCGAGGCGTTCGAGAACTTCCCGCCCGGTCTGCCCGGCAAGAACCTCCACACCTCCGCCCGCCTCCCCGGCGGTCTGCGCACGGCCTTCTCTCTGCTGAAGCTGCACCCCATGCGGCGGCTGCCGATGACCTGGGGCTGGATGACCAAGCGCCCGGTGCCGCCGGAGGTCATGGACGGCTGGTTCCGGCCGCTGTGGACGTCCCCGGAAATCCGCCGCGACCTGCGGAAGTACGTCCTCGGTGTGCCGCCCGCGGCGGAGCTGCTGCGCTGGGCCGAGCGGCTGCGCGGCTTCGACCGCCCCGCGCTGGTGGCCTGGGCGTCCGAGGACCGGGTGATGCCCCCGGAACACGGCCTCCGGCTGGCGGCCATGCTGCCGCAGGGCCGCCATGTGGAGATCCCCGACAGCTACACCCTGATCCCGCTGGACCAGCCGCACCGGCTGGCCGCGCTGATGCGCACGTTCCTGCTGGACGGTGACGCGGCCGCCTAGCGTTGTCCGACCCCCGGCGTACCGTCGTCAGTATGTGCAGATCTATCAAGACGCTCCGTCCCCCGTACGCCGAGGTCGTCACCGAGGAGGACATGCGCGCCGCCGCGCTGCAGTACGTACGCAAGATCAGCGGCTTCCGCCAGCCCGCTCCGCACAACGCCGAGGCCTTCGACAAGGCGGTCGAGACGATCGCCGCCGCCACCGGCGAGCTGCTGGGCACGCTGGAGGTCAGGGGCGGCCGTACAAGCTGAATGGCCCTGTTGCACGAGCGATGGCGCTCTGAAGCGTTGGTGCAGCCTGCTCGAATGCCCCCAGTTCCAGGACTTCGCCGGGACGGCCCCGTTCAATGTCCAGCATGGCGAGCATGGCTAGGGCGAACCACTGCATGGAGCGATCCCCAGCGTGCCGCGCCAGCATGTGCGATTCCAGGAACGCGGTGCGGGCAGCGTCCCATTGTGCGGCATCGAACAGCAGCCATCCGGCGACCTCGGCCGCTTCTGCTACGGCGGCAAGATAGCCGGTTCGATCCTTTTCAGGGATCGAACCGGCGTCGAGTCTCCGTTGCTGGTACCAGTGATGCCAAGCTTCCATCTGCGCCGAGCAGCTGGTCCAGCCCTGCCGCCAGTCTCGGGGAGGGTGATTGTTTTCCGTTGATGACTCGCGACGGGTAAGCCACGTCGTAGTTGAGGGCACGGGCGGCGAATGGGTGAGATCAGTTTGCGTCGCCCTACGTCCTCGTGGCTGTCACCGGGCCCGGCCAGGGGCCTCGCTGCACCACCGCAACCATGGCGAGCGGCGTGGGGGCGGGCCGGTGACCGCGACCAACGGCCTGCGGCTGCTGCCGTGGACGAGCCCGGATGGCAGGCCGTGCTACCTGGCACCGGCCGGTGCCAACAGCCGATTGAGCCGCCGGGCGGACGAGATCGAAGATCTTCAGCTCTCCATGGGTACCGAACTCCTAGGCCACGCCAGTGCGTTGCTCGACGACCGGATGATGGACATCAGAGAGGTCCGCTTCCTGGCGGAACGGCTGTGTGAGGCGCTGCGCGACGCGCTTCCAGCCCGCAGGCGATGTGGAAAACGACCCGGCAGAGCCGGAGGGCGGCGCGGACGACCCAGGAGGTGTCATGCCCATCTCACTCGTCCAGTGGGTGAGTTGAGTCAGGGGGAGACTCAGCGGACGTAGTTCTTCAGGATCTCCGTATCGAGCGTGATGTCCACGGGCTCCGGGAGCGTGACCTGCTCTCCGAAGGGCGCGCGGTGGATGTCGAGGTAGCAGCCGCTCTTCGGGTCGGGATTGGTATGCATGACGACCGCGCAGGCGTCGCGGTCCACGAGGAGGTAGACGGGAATGTCTGCCGCTGCGTAGGCGGCGGGCTTGTCGATACGGTCGCGGCGGTCGGTGTCACGGTCGTACGACGTGACCTCGACGGTCATCAGCACCCCATCTGGATCGGCCCACTCGCCCTGCCCTGCGAAGTGTGCGACAGGTGCCAGTGATCCGTCCGGGCGGGCCCGCCCCTTGCGGTACTGCCCGACCTTCAGTCCCTGGGACGTATGCAGGTCGAGATCTGGGCGACTCTGCATGCACTGCCTGAGCAGCCACATAATGATCGTCTCGTGATCCCCGTCGGCCACGCACTTCTCCTCGATCCGTCCGTTGATGAACTCCAACGTGACGGTTTCGGGCAGGGTAGAGGCGATCTCTTCGAACTCTTCCACCTGCATGTGAGACGTACGCTCGGTCATAACCGTCATGTTGCACCTCTTTCCTGGAGGAAGCCAGCATTGCTGGGCACGCGTGCGACGGGGGCACAGTCCGTGGGGGATCACTCCCACGAGTGACGGTTCGACGTCAGGCGGTAACACGACTGGGGCTCCTCGAATAATCGAGGAGCCCCAGTCAATGCCATGGTGCGCCGCCAGGGACTCGAACCCCGGACCCGCTGATTAAGAGTCAGCTGCTCTAACCAACTGAGCTAGCGGCGCCTGCTGACGACGTAAATACTACCTGGTCCGGAGGGGTGCTTTTGACCAACATCAGATGGTCAGCGAGAGCAGCATCGGGGCCGCCTCGCGGTTGAGCAGGTAGGCGGCCTGGCGCAGCCGGTGGGCGTGCTCCAGGGGGAGGGAGAGGGCCAGGCAGCCGACGGTGCGGCCCGCCGTCACGGGGACGGCCGCGCAGACCGTGCCCACGGCGTATTCCTGGAGGTCGAGCACAGGCACGGTGGGCGGCTGGCTGTCCAGCTTGCGGAAGAGCACCTTCTCGCTGGTCGTCGTCCGCGAGGTGAGCCGCACCGTCTTGTGGCGGGCGAGGTGATCGCGGCGGCCGTCCTGGTCGAGCTGGGTGAGCAGGCACTTTCCGACGGCCATGGCGTGGGCGGCGGCGCGGAAGTCCACCCACTCGTTGACCCGGGGCGTACGCGGCCCGTCCGCGTACTGCGTGACCTTGACTTCGCCGTCCACATAGCGGCTGAAGTAGACCGCCGCGCCCACCGAGTCGCGGAGCGCGGTGAGCGACTTCTGCAGCTTGTCCTCGACGGCGTGCCCGCGCCCCGGGTCCCCGGTGTCCAGCAGGGTGAGGGAGGCGCCGCCGATGTACGCCCCGTCGGTGATCTGCTCGACGTACCCCTCGCGGCGCAGCATCCGCAGCAGCTCGGTGAGCCGGGCGCTCGGCAGCCGGGTCTCGCGGGCGATGCGGGCGTGACTCACCCCGCTGGAGTGCCGGGCGACGACCTCCAGGATGCGCAGGGCGTGCCGCACCGAGCGGAGCGGTGCGATCGGCTCGGGCCCCAGCACCACGACGTCCCCTCTCGCAGGTGGTGGCTTCGTTCCACGATAGCCGCCAAGGGGGCGATATGGAGCGGAAGTTGAACGATGGCATGTGCCACCGCCAGTCCGCCCAAATCGCCCCCTCCTGCCTCAGGGGTTACAGCACGGCGCTCAGGAACTCCCGGGTCCGCTCGTGCTCCGGCTCCGAGAAGATCTTCTCCGGCGGACCGGACTCGATGACCCGGCCCGCGTCGAACATCAGTACGTCGTCGGAGATGTCCCGCGCGAAGTTCATCTCGTGGGTCACGCACAGCATGGTGATGTCCGTCGTGTGGGCGATGTCCCGCAGGACGTCCAGCACCCCGGCCACCAGCTCCGGGTCGAGCGCCGACGTCACCTCGTCCAGCAGCATCACCTGCGGCCGCATCGCCAGCGCGCGGGCGATCGCCACCCGCTGCTGCTGCCCGCCGGACAGCTGCGTCGGGTACATGTCGCACTTGTCGCCGAGGCCGACGAGGTCGAGCAGTTCCCGCGCCCGCGTCTCGGCCTCGTCCTTGTCCAGGCCGAGGACGTGCACCGGGGCCTCGGTGATGTTCCGCAGCACCCGCATATTGGGGAAGAGGTTGAACTGCTGGAAGACCATGCCGATCTTCTTGCGCACCTCGCGGGTGTGCTTCTCGCCCGCCGGGACCAGCTTGCCGCCCCGGTCCTCGTGGGTGAGGTAGTCCCCGTCGACCTTGATCGTGCCCTCGTCGGGCTTGAGCAGCGTCATCAGCAGCCGCAGGATCGTGGTCTTGCCGGAGCCGGACGGGCCGATGAGGGTGACGTGCTTGCCGGAGGAGACCGAGAAGTCGAGGTCGTCCAGGACCGTATTGGTGCCGAAGCGCTTCGTCACCTTGTCGAAGCGGATCAGTTCACTGCCGTCCACGGCAGGATTCGTGTGGTCGGTTTCAGTGGCCAAGACGACGCTCCAGGACTCGCATGAGAAGAGATGCCGGATAGGCGATGAGGATGAAGGCGATGCCGACCATCGTGAACGGCTCGATGTAGTGGAAGGACGACGAGGCCTCGCCCCGCGCCTTCTGCAGCATGTCGACGACGCCGATCAGCGCGAGCATCGGGGAGTCCTTCAGCATCGCGATGACGTAGTTGCCCAGGGCGGGCACCACGCGGCGGATCGCCTGCGGCAGGATCACCGCCCGCCAGGTGCGGACCCGGGAGAGGCTGAGCGCGGTGGCCGCCTCCCACTGGCCCACCGGCACACCGTCGATACCGGCCCGGTAGACCTCGGCGGTGTACGTCGAGTAGTGCAGCCCGAGCGCGATCACGCCGGTGGTCAGCGCCGAGAACTTGATGTCCCACGTCGGCAGTACGTAGAAGAAGAAGAACAGCTGCACCAGCAGCGGGGTGTTGCGGATGAACTCCGTCACCGCCGACACCGGCCAGCGCACGAAGCGGCTCGGCGAACGGAACGCCATCGCCCACACCAGCCCCAGCGCGAACGCCAGGACCGAGCCGAGGGCGGTGGCCTCCAGCGTGATCAGCAGCCCGTGGCCCAGCTGGGGGAGGAAGTCCTTGGCCACATCCCAGTTCCAGTTCACTGGGCACCTCCTCCGACGACGATGTTGCGGGACTGCTCGGTCTCCTGCTTGCCGAGCAGCTTGCGCGTGACCAGCGAGCCCTTGGCCGGAGCCTGGCCGATGTTCGCCTTCGCGCGCCGCTCCAGCACCCGCATCAGCCGGGTCAGGATGAACGCCAGCACGAAGTAGAGGACCAGGATGATCGTGTAGATCTGCGCACTCTCACCCGTCGCCAGCCGGGAGAGCTGGGCGGCGAAGGTGATGTCGGCGACGTTCACGGCCGAGACCAGCGCCGTCGCCTTCAGGATCTCGATCAGCAGGTTGTTGAACGGCGGGATCATCTCGGGGATCGCCTGCGGCAGGATCACCCGCCGCATCCGCTGCGCGGGCGTGAAGCTCAGCGCGATGGCCGCCTCACCCTGGGCCGGTGCCACGGAGGCGATCGCACCGCGGACGATCTCGGAGCCGTACGCCCCGTAGTTCAGCCCGATCGCCAGCACCGCCGCCCACATCGGGAACAGCTGCCAGCCGAAGGCCAGCGGCATCACGAAGGCGAGCCAGAACATCAGCACCAGGGCCGACGTACCGCGGAAGATCTCCACGTACGCGCCGGTGAGGAAGCGGACGGTCCGCAGCCGCGACGTGCGCGCCATGCCGATGCCGAACGCGACGACGACGGCGAAGACCGCGCTGTACAGGGTCAGCTGGATCGTGATCCAGACGCCCGGAAGAAGCCAGTGTTCCCACAGCCCGGCCGTCATTTGCACAGCTCCTCGGCGGTCAGATCGGTCATCTCACCCTCGGTGAAACCGAAGGGCCGCACGATGCGCAGCAGCTCACCGCTCTTCTTCATCTTGTGCAGCTCGACGTTGAAGGCGTCGCGGAGTTTGGTCTCCTCCGGCCGGAAGGCGAAGCCGCCCGCCCCGATGTCCGGTTTGCCGTCGAGCATCGCCTGGAACGGCTCGGTCGCCTCGGCCCGCTTGCTGTTCCGCTGCTTGACCACGTTGTGCACGGTCACGGTCGTGCCCGCGAACACATCGGCCCGGCCCTGCTCCACCGCCAGCAGCCCGGCCAGCTGGTCCGGGAGGATCAGCATGTCGCTCTCCTTGACCCCGGCGTTCTTGGCGTAATCGATCTCGGCATAGGCGGTGCCGGTGGCCATTTTGGCCTTCTGCTTGACGATGTCGTCGTAATTGTGAAGGTTCTTCGGATTGCCCTTGCGGACGATGAACGCGTCCCGCATGCGGTAGTCGGGGTCGGAAAAGATCACCTGGGCGCAGCGCTCGGGGTTGATGTACATCCCCGCGGAGACCACGTCGAACTGCTGCGAACGGAGTCCCGGGATCAGCGAGCCGAACTCGGTCGGCACCGGCTGGACCCTGTCCACCCCCAGCCGCTTGAAGATGACCTTCGCGATCTCCGGCGCCTCACCGGTGAAGTCGCCGTTCTTGTCGATGTAGCCGAATGGGATCTCCCCCGCAATTCCCAGCCGGACCGTGCCCTGCGCTCGCAGGCGCTCCAGCAGATTGCCCCCGTCCTTGGCATCCGAGCTGGACACCCGGCTACAGCCGACCGCGCCCAGCAGGCCAAGGGCCGCGCCGCCGACCAGAAGCGATCGACGGGATGCCCCTTTTGCTCTGCTATCGATATCTTTCCCACGTGGTGGAGCCATGGGCGCGCGGCTACCCGAACTCACGAAATATATGCGGGCCGTTTCCAGCCCTTGATACAGACGATGCGGGGTATGCCCCCTGGGGAAGGACTGGTAGGGACGGGTAAGGACTGTTCCGAAGCGACCTGGAGGAATGTCGATGGTTGACCGAGCCGACCGGTTCATCGAGGTCTCGCTCGACAAGCGCGGAGTGACCTGCACCGCGAAACTCCTCGACGACCGCGCGCCGATCACCTGCGAGGCCGTCTGGAACGCGCTGCCGCTGGGGGGTGACGTCTATCACGCCAAGTACGCGCGGAACGAGATCTACGCGCTGCTGCCCCCCTTCGCCCCCGAGGAGCCACCGCTGGAGAACCCCACGATCACGCCGATCCCCGGGGACCTGTGTTACTTCACCTTCACCGACACCCAGCTCGGCACGAAGTCCTACGGCTACGAGGCCCAGGCCAAGCACCAGGGCAAGCGCCAGGTGGTCGACCTGGCGCTGTTCTACGAGCGGAACAACCTGCTCATCAACGGCGACGCGGGCTGGGTCCCGGGCATCGTCTGGGGCTCGGTGGTAGACGGCCTGGACCGCATGGCCGACGCCTGCCAAGACCTCTGGCGAGCAGGAGCCCTGGGCGAAACCCTAAGCTTCCGCCGGGCGTAGCCGGGTCTGGGCAGCCCCGGGGCCGGACGGGCGCTTGAAAGCGGACCTGCGCCAAATCAAGCCCCTCCGGTGCTGGGCCGGACGGGTGCTTGAAGGCGGACCTGCGCCAAATCAAGCCCCTCCGGTGCTGGGCCGGACGGGTGCTTGAAGGCGGACCTGCGCCAAATCAAGCCCCTCCGGCGATTGAGGAGCGGGGTCTGGGG